>JAYUBV010000626.1:0-10912 GCA_043740655.1 Pseudomonadota bacterium
CCAGGCGAAAAACAGAAAGGGGCGGTGGAGCACGAGCCCGCGCCCCAGGCAAACCAAGCTACGGCCGAAAAACTCTCCCGAGGTGGCGGCCAGGCGCGACGGACGAACCGCTGCGCGCGATCTCACCGGAACCTCGCACACGTTCCATCCCTGACGTCCCGCCTGCAGCAGCACTTCGAGCGTGTAGCTGAAGCGGTTGACCACGTGAATGCGCTCGGCGGTCCGACGCGAGTAGGCGCGAAACCCGCTAACCGGATCGGCGACGCGAATGCCGCTGACCGCATTGAACGCGAGGGTGCCACCCCGGTGAATCCATTTTTTTGCGCGGGGAAAATCGGAACGGCCGGCCACGTCGCGGTGACCAATCGCAAAATCGGCGCCGTTAACGATGGCGGCAACCAGCGTGTCGAGATCCCTAGCGTCGTACTGGTTGTCCGCATCGGTCTGGGCCACGACGTCTGCCCCGCGATCGAGCGCGGCCTGAAGCCCCATTGAAAATGCTTTACCCAGACCCTGATTGCCGGACAGGCTTACGATCTGCGCCCCCAGTTCATGGGCGATGGCGGCCGAGCGATCGACGCTACCGTCGTCGACGACCAGCCATTCTACCGACGAAAATCCCTCCATATTCCGAGGTAGCTCCGACAACGTGGCCTCCAACGTGGCCTCCTCGTTGAAGCACGGAATGAGGATGACGAGCTTCACTTCATCGCCTCGAGTAGTGTTTTCCAGTACTCCGCCCCCAGGCGACAGGTGGTCTCATCGTGAAACTCGCGTTTCCCCGAAAGTGCCGGTGCCACCTCCACGACGTCGCCGCCGATGATGGTGAAGTCGCGGGCGAGCCGTCGGATGAGCCCGATCACCACCGCCGGGGTCAGCCCGTCCTTTTCCGGAGTGCCGGTGGCGCTGGCCCACTGGCTGTCCGTGCCGTCGATGTCATTGGAGACATAGATTTTTCGCACGCCCTGGGCGGCAAACTTTTCCGCCACCCGCTCGTACATCGCGTCTTCGTTACCGGGCACCTCGTTCGCCCACACCTGGGTAACGGGGTAGGTACTCTCCCAATGCGTCTTTGGCTTACCGCTGACGCGAATGCCAACCTGAACGAGACGGTAAGGCGGCAGCAGTCGCATCACGTGGTAGGCCCAGGTGGCAAAACAGTACTTTACGCCGAAACGGGCCGGCAGAAGGTCGGTGTGGGCGTCGAAATGCAGCACGCCGAGATCGTCGCGGAAACGGCGCGCGTAGGCCGCCATGACGGGCCACGACACACTGTGATCGCCGCCCAACATCGTGAAACGGGCGTTGGGGTTTAGCTCCCAAAGCGTCTCCACCACCGCCTCCGCAATCGAGAGCGGGCTGACCGGCAGATGGGGGCCACGCCCCTCGTAAAGCGCATGGCGGGCCAGGGCCAGTTGCCCGTCGGACAGCATCTCGTCGTGGAGGAGGTGCGGGATGGTGGCGACGTCGCCTAAGTCCAGAAAGTCCTTAGGTAGGGAGCCGTTGTCGGCGATATACGCCTCCCGGATTCCAATCGGACCCAAGTTCGCGCCTCGCATGATTCCGGCGCCGGTATCCGACGGAATCCCGAACCCCATCTTCTCCACCCGACGGATTTTCTGCAGGGTATCTTCCCACCCCGACGCCACGATTTTGGGGTCGTCGGAGCCGTAGATTTTTTTGGCTAATGAAGCAGCCCACCCTCCCCCAGTTGAAAGCGTGAGAAGCCCACGGCCGGGCGGTCTTAGAAAAAGCCGTAAACGGTCCATGGCTGAAAGGGTTTCGGGCATCAGGAATAAGAGTACAACTCAAAAATTTCGAACGAAAGCCTTGAGAATGCCGCACTTTTTCCCTAAGTTTAGCGCCTCATGTCACTACGCATCGAAAACCTGGAGAAGAGTTTCGGCGAATTCCGCCTACAGCCGCTCTCACTCCAGCTAAAGCAGGGGGAGTTCTTCTCCCTTTTGGGTCCGTCGGGCTGCGGCAAAACCACCGTTTTGCGCTTGGTCGGCGGCTTTGAAAAGCCGGACTCGGGCAAAATTTTTCTGTGCGACAAAGAGATCACCTCGCTGCCTCCGCACCACCGGAACTTGCACACCGTTTTTCAGCGTTACGCTTTGTTTCCCCACCTGGACGTTTTCGAGAATATTGCCTTCTCCTTGCGGCTTAAGAAAAGGACGCCGTCCGAGATAGCCGACGCGGTGCTGGATGCCCTGCGGTTGAACGAGATCGAACATTTGAAAACCCGCCGCATTCAGGAGCTTTCCGGCGGACAGCAGCAGCGCGTGGCGCTGGCCCGCGCGGTGGTGGATCAGCCGTCACTTCTGCTGTTGGATGAACCTCTGTCGGCGTTGGACCCGGCCCTGCGTTCGCGCATGCGCGAAGAGCTGAAGTCGCTCTGCCGCCGCATCGGCATTACCTTCGTTCTCGTGACCCACGATCAGGAGGAGGCGCTTCAGCTGTCCGATCGCGTAGCGGTCATGCGCGAGGGGCGCTGCCTGCAGGTGGGAACGCCTAAAGAGATTTACGAAGATCCGGTTGACTCGTTCGTGGCCCGTTTCATCGGCCCGGTGAACGAGATCCCCGGTGAAATCATTTCCGAAGACGGCGACACGCTGTCGATGACCTCGCCGCTGGGCACCTTCCAGCTCCGCAAAAACGGGGCGTCGCCGTCTAAGTTCATTTCGCTGTGCGTTCGCCCCGAAAAGATGCGCCTGCTCCGTCAGCGTTCCCACACGCCGGACAACCTCATCGAAGGCGAGATCATGGAGCTTTGCTATTTAGGGTCCCGCACCGAGTACCTAGTACGTACGCGGGAACTTATCTTCAAGGTTTTCGAACCGGAGCTGGAACGGCTGAAGAAACGCAGCCTGGTCAGCGGCGATCGCATTTACCTGACCTGGAAAAAGGAAGACGCCATCTGTCTTCCGCTCACGGCACGCGAGCCGCGGGAGTCCCTCACTTGAAAATGGGGACGCTGGATACCAAGGACTTTAAGCCGTCGGCCCTCACGTTTTTAAGCTGGCTAGGCCTATTCACCCTGCTTCCGTTTTGCATCATCTTGACGATGAGCCTCGTCCAGCGCGGCGAGTACGGCACGCTGACCTGGGTGCCCACGCTGGAAAACTACGCCCGCTGTTTCCAGTGGATCTACGCCAAGGTGCTGGGCAAGACGCTGTTCCTGGCGTGCACGGCCACGTTGAGCTGCCTCGTCTTTGGCTTTCCCGTCGCCTATTTTTTGGCCCGCGCCACCGGCTGGCGCCGTAACTTTGGGCTTATTCTGCTCTTCATCCCGTTTTGGACGAACTTCGTACTACGCATGTACGGCATCATTTCGCTCTACGGAAATAACGGGCTTTTGAATCAACTGCTGATGGGGATGGGGGTGATCCGCGAGCCGTTGCCGATCCTTTATACCCGCACGGGCGTGTACTTAGGGCTGGTCTACAACTACCTGCCCTTCCTGGTGGTGCCCATATTCTCGGCGCTAGAAAAGCTGGACGAGTCGTGGCGTGAGGCGGCGCAGGATTTGGGGGCTAATCGGTTCCAGGTGTTTTGGCGCGTCGTCATTCCCAACATTCGGCAGGGGGTGGCGGTCGGCAGCCTCTTCGTCTTTATCCCGATGCTGGGCGAGTACGTGATTCCCGACCTATTGGGAGGCGCCAAAGAGGCTTTCTTGGGCAACGTAATGGTGTCCCAGTTCTTCGTGATGCAGGACTGGCCGTTCGGCTCGGCCCTCGCCGGTTTGCTCGCCATGCTGCTGCTCTTCACCATGTGGATCCAGACTCGGTGGGGCCACGGCGACCGGAGATTTGAGTCATGAATAGGTCTAAGCGGCCCAACCGCTTCGTCACCGCGGTCTTTGGGCTAGCGATTGTGTACCTGTACCTGCCGCTGGGGTACCTCGTCGTGCAGACGTTTTTAAAGGATCCGAACAACATTCACGGCGGATGGACACTGGCCTGGATTCTGAATTTGCTCCACAACCCGGACCTGCTTTCGCCGCTGTGGACCAGCATCGAGATCGGCGTGCTGTCGGCCACGCTGGCGGTGGTGGTCGGGACGCTCGGGGCGGTGGGGCTCACGCCGGTGGCGGCGCGTTTGCCGGTGCCGGTGCAGACGCTGATTTTGCTGCCGATTCTTTTGCCCGAGGTAATCACGGGGCTGTCGTTGCTGCTGTTCTTTTTGTTGCTGCGGTTCGAACTGGGCTTTTTCACCGTGGCGATCGCCCACGCGAGTTTCAGTGCAAGTTTCGTCTATTTCATAGTGACCGAACAACTGCGTAAGCTAGACCCCAATCTGTCCGAGGCGGCGCACGACTTAGGGGCCCGTCCCGACCAGATCTTCTGGAAAGTGACCGTGCCCAACGTGCTGCCGGGAATTTTTGGCGGCTGGATGCTGGCCTTCACCCTATCGTTCGATGACTTCCTGATTTCGTTCTTTACCAGTGGAGCGGGCGTTACGACGCTGCCGCTCAAGATCTATTCGTTGATGCGACTGGGGATTTCGCCGGAACTCAATGGACTTTCGTTCCTGATGATTCTACTTTCCGTCTGTCTAGTCATCGCCTTACTCCTCAGGAGGGAGAGCCGGGAATGGGTCCTCAAACGTTGATTCGCAAGTTCGGTGTCCTACTCGCTTTCGTCGTCCTCTTTGGCGGCGTTTTCACTCTGCTGCGGTCGGGAACGGGAAACTCCAAGCCCACCCTACGCGTTTATGCCTGGAGCACGTACTTCTCCGACGAGATCCTAAAGAAGTTCACCGAACGGACCGGAGTCCGGGTCGAGCTGTCGTTCCTTTCGTCCAACGAAGAGATGTTCGCCAAGCTGCGGGCGGGAGCGACCGGCTTCGACGTCATTCAGCCCTCCGACTACATGGTTCGCCAGCTGGTTCAGCTTAAGATGCTGCAGGCGCTGGATAAGTCGCAGCTGCCCAATATCACCCAGCTAGACGCGGCCTATCAAAACCCCCCGTACGATCCGGGCGGAAAGTATTCCGTCCCCTTTACCTTCGGTACCACGGGCATTGCGGTGAATACCGACAAGGTGAAAATTCCCGCGGGCGGCGTGGATTGGTCGATGCTTTTGAAATCACCGGACCCAAAGCACACCTCGGTGCTGGACGACATGCGCGAAGTGTTCGGTGCGGTGCTAAAGTCCCAGGGCAACTCGATCAACACGACCGCACTCGCCGAGCTGGAAAAGGCGCGGCAGCAGATTGGCCTGCTCAAAAATTCGATTCTGATGTTCAACTCCGAACCCAAGGGGCTATTGCTCAAGGGTGAGATCAACATCGCGCACATCTTCTCCTGCGATGCCGCCCAGGCGATAGCGAGCAACCCCAAGATCAAGTACTTCATCCCCAAAGAGGGCGGCACCTTGTGGACGGATAACTTTGCGATTCCGGCGACGGCGGTCCACGCCAAGGAAGCGCACCAGTTCATCAACTTCATCCTTGAGCCGGAAATCGCGCTAGCGATCGTACGCGATAAAAAATTGGCCACTCCCAATATCGCGGCCAAAGAAAAACTGTCCCCCGAGGAGCGCGGCGATCGCACCGTGTACCCCGATCCAAAGCAGCTGATGAAGATGCACTACCTAGAAGACATCGGCGATCAGCTCCAAGTGGTCAGTCGGATGTGGACAGAACTAAAATCGTAGCGAAAAAGGAGGGACTCCTTTTTTACAACGACCAGGGGAACAGATCGAAGTTCATCTGGAAGACCTTTTCTTCCGGGGCGCCTTTGACCGCGGCCTCGGCTTTTTTGAGGAACACCAAAAACTCGGCGCGGATCTCGTCGAGTACCTCGGGGGCGGTCGATAGCGTGACGCTAACGTGGTAGCGGTGCGAGTCTGGCAGCCGACTCATCTGTTCGGCGCTCTTTAATCGCATCAACGTTTGGTGCGGGAGACACACCGGCGAAGTTTGCGGTAAATGGCGGTTCTTCACCACGCTCTTGTAGTGGCCGTGCCGGTCGAGCTGCACGTAACCGAGCCGCTCTAGTAGGCGCAGCGTGCGCTGCAGGTGTTCCGCAGAAAGTCCGATCTCCGATTGGATCTTTTTCACGTCCTTGGCGTAGGCGGGAAGTCCTAGATACACGTGAACGATCTGCACCATGGGGTCCAGGTAATACTCTATGTCGCCGGTGCTTTCGGGGTTCACCGGTGTGGCGGTGAGGTGGCGCTGGGTTGCCAAAAACTTCTGCCGGAATGCTTCCACCCGCTCCTTCAGCGAGCTCTTTCGCGCGGGGACTTCGCAGCGGTTCCAGTCGAGGAGCAACAGGCAGTAGTCCCGTTCGGACTCCTCCGCCGCGAGGAAGCTCAAGATCAGAAACAGCTGATCGGAGCTAAAGTCCCCCCGCCCCTTAAGTACGTTCGAGAAGTAGGTCGCCTGAACCTTTCCCGCCTCCGCCACGCGCGCGTAGGTCAGCGTTGATTCGGTCTGGCGGCGCCGCTGTACGATGGCCACCAGGGCCTTGCGGTAGTCGACGAATTGGTAAGGGATCATAGCCGCTCGGAAAGATGTTTATTTAAAATATACTCTATTGAATAAATATATATTTATATAATAGCCGCGTAGCGACAAATTGGCTATTTCTCTCTTCGAAAAGAAGCCCCGAAACTAATAAATAAATTCTAGACTGGAGGATCCCGTGACTAAGTCCCTATTGGCCCTGTCCCTCGTACTGCTGCTCAATACCCAAGCCAACGCCGCGCTTAATGCCGGAGAGATTGCGCAGAATGGAAAGCCGGGAGACTCGGCTGACTTCACCCCCGAAGCCGTGCACTTGGCCGGCGTGCTGGCGATTAATTCCGTCGAAGTCGCCAAGCTGCTCGACGGTGGTTACCGCTTGGAATCCGTAAAGATCGAGATCATCGCTTCGAACAACAAAAAGAATTTCTCGGACACGCAGCGGTACACGGTCCGCGCGAACAAGCGCAAACGCATCGGTCAGTCGCCGTTTAGCGGCACGACCTACCGCCGCTCGCTCGTGCTCGACGGCGTTATGAACTTTGCGAAGAGCTGGGACCAGCAAGTCCACTACACGAGCTCGGGCGTTCGCACGCACGCCCCGACGAACGACTAACCCTTTTCGTCAGCCAAAAAAGCGCCGGACGCCGCCCCAACGGTTTCCGGCCTTTTGTCTTCAATCGGATGCCTTGATGCGTTATAATGCGCACTCCTTGAAACCCAACCACTTCATTCTGAGCCTGATCTTTTCGTGCCTCGTGCTCGGCTGCACGCGTCCGCCGGCGCTTCCCCAAAATAGCGGCAGTGGAGGCAGCGGTGGCGGTGGAGATCCCCGGGGGCCGGTGACCAAAAGCGGCACCCTGCTCGAAGGCTGGGAAAGTAGCGGTGGTGGTGGCGTGGCCTGTTTCGAATCCGAAGCGGCGGCCCTGGAAGCCGACGTGGCGTTGGCCAAATCGGGCGCCCTAAACGACTCCCTCCGCGCCAAGATCAAAACCGTGGTCACGCTCGAGATGTGGGAAAACGCCAAGGACTGGAACTTCGCCGCGCTCCACTCCAAATCACGCGACGAGATTTTAAAACACGTGCGGGGCCTGCTGGCCGAACACTCCCCGATCTTTCACTCGCGTTTGGAAATGGTTGAGAACCGAATTGCGTACCGAACGTGGGAGGCAAACGCCGCCCTTCCCCGGGTAGAGGACGCCCAGCCCAAATTCGCGGTGAAAGAGACGGATTCCAAGTGTCGCGTGGTGCAGCTAGCGGTCCGCTACACCAAATCAAAAAAAGGATTTTTGCCCGAGGCCCGCGTGGACGTGGACCAGTGGCTATTCGAAAACCGGCTCGACGCCTTAAACCAGGCGATGCTGATTCTGCACGAAGAAATCTATTTGATGGGTCGCGAGCTGGTGCACAAGAACTCGGATGCACTCCGCCGCACGGTTGCCATTCTCTTCTCCGACGAGCTGGCCGAAACGACCCAGAAGCTAGTCGCCCGCGAGCAGGCGGCAAAGGACGCCGGCGTGCAGCTCGTCGACCCGAACATCCCGAGTCATCTCATCAACACCCAAGTGAACTCCATCCTGGGGGACTACTACCTCTACTTCAATCTGGATCCCATGGATAAACCGGCCGTAGTTCCCTCCGCTCCGGGCCAGTACAGCCGTCACTTGGCGTTCGGCCGTATGTTAGTCAAGTCCCGGGATCGCAAAGCCAAATGCTTGAATGATGAGAAGTACGACGAAAAGAATGCGGAAGAACAGGCCAAGATTTTCGAGAAATGCTCATTCATCGCGTTGAACCCCGCGTCGCTCACGCCGCTGCTCGATGATGAAGAGGCGTTCGTCTTCACCTCACGGTGGGTGCTCGATCGCATGCGCGTGACAAAAAACTCCGAACACCTCGTGGTCTGGAATCGCAAAAATCCCGCGGCGATTAGCGATGTGCAAAAGACGGAACTCGAGAATGCCTGCGTGGGCATCCCCACGCTTAAACTACCGATGTTTCGGCGCCTGCTCGAAAAGTCCGCCCGCTACTGCGAATCGATCCCAAAGCTTAAACCCAGTTGATCTTTTCGATCCGCTTCGCCAACTCGATGTCGTTTTTGGTAACCCCGCCCGCGTCGTGGGTGGTCAGCTCGATCTTCACCTTATTGTACGAGTTCGACCAATCGGGATGGTGGTTTAGCTCCTCGGCCTCGAATGCAACCCGGGTCATGAATGAGATCGCTTCGCGGAACGATTTGAACTTAATCTCCCGCTCGAGCTTCTTGCCCGCTTCGTTAAATTTCCAGCCGGGAAGTTCCCCAATCGCAGTTTGTATTTCCAGAGTTGTAAGCTTTTCCATATTCGTGAATCTACCAGCGCCCGCTTTTCCGGCAAGGCACGACTTAGTTTTGCCAGTGCTCGGAGCGAGGAGCCGTTGCTTTGAGGCAAAATGGGGCCGCTGGCCCCCGAACGTCAGATCAAAGTGCAGGCCTAGCTTTGCCTGACTCCGCATTAGTTCGCCCAGCCGATGCTTGTTGTAGATCTCATCTCCCAAACCGCGAGGTAGTACCGCAATTCCCTCAGCCCTGCGGCTTAGAATCGCGCAGGGGCTCTACCGGAAGGACCGTTCGAGTCGGATAGGTCGCCAATTCTAACGATACACTTCTTTGCGGTGCGCGATCTTCACGACCCAAATCGTTAGCTGATAGTCATGAATCGAGTACACGATTCGGTACGGACCTTTGCGGATCCGATACTTTTCATCGCCCGAAAGCTTCTCCGACCCTTGCGGCCGCGGTTCGTTTGCAAGCGCGGAAATGATCTTGGCGATTGCGACCAGGTAGGATTTGGGCAGTGCTTCCAATTCCTTCTGGGCGGAGCGTTTGAGGAATACGTTATATTTTGCCATCGCGTTTAAGCTTTTTTAGAACTTGCTCGAAGGAAACCCCGGGCTCTTTCGCGCGTTCCACAAACGACGCCAAATCTTCCGCGTCTTCATTCAGATAGGTTCTTATGGCCTCCGCAACAATCGCGGACACGGAGCTCTCTGTCTCGACAGCCTTCAGCTGAACTGCCTTTAGAAGTTTGGGATCAAAGTAAACCGTGGTTCGTTTAGAAGCGTTCATATAAACACTATAACGTTAAAACGTTATAACGTCAATTAGCCACCGATGGTGCCGGGAACCATTTCTTGGTCTGTAATTGCGACGTCGCTAAGGGACCCCAGTGTGAGACGGGCCAAGTGTTGGTTCGTCGGAGGCTTAGCCGTGCGGGGTTCAAGGAGTTCGTAGAGTGGGTCCGCCCCCATTCCCGGTCCCGGTCAGCCCGGTTCTGGGGTTCGTAGGGCGGGATCGCTCGCCTACCGTCGTATAAAAGGGATTCTCCCCACTAGCCGCGGTCACAAAATCATGCGGCTAAAACTCCTATTCGTCCAAGCTGCGGGCGGGGGCGACCGGCTTCGATGTCATTTAGCCCTCCGACTACATGGTTCGCCAGATCGTTCAGCTTGTGGACGGAGCTGAAATCGTAGGTACGGCCTACCTTTTTCAGGTAGCAATTACACGGCCGCATCAGCCATCGAGCCCGAAACTTAAACCCAGTTGATCTTTTCGATCCGTTTCGCCAACTCGATGTCATTCTTCGTTACCCCGCCCGCGTCGTGGGTGGTCAGCTCGATCTTCACCTTATTGTACGAGTTCGACCAATCGGGATGGTGGTTCAGCTCTTCGGCCTCGAACGCCACCCGCGTCATGAATGAGATCGCTTCGCGGAAGGACTTAAACTTAATTTCCCGTTCGATCTTCTTTCCCGTTTCGTTAAATTTCCAACCGGGACATTCGCCGATCGCAGTTTGTATTTCCAGAGTCGTAAGCTTTTCCATATACGTGAATCTACCATCGCGCTCCTTTCCGGCAAGGCGCGACGTTAGTTATGCCAGTGCTCGAAACGGCCTGGTCTAATGGGAAACATCGCCTTAAGAAACTCGTACTCCCGTACCCGTTCTTTACGTAGCGGATCGTCCACCCCGAACTCGTCAAAATCGTCCGAGTGGGCTGGATGCACGATTAGTTCAGTGTCCATCAGGCTAGACATCTTAAGCGCCAAGGAAGGTTCCGATCGAAAGTCTTTCGCGCTTGGGTAAAGAAAGGGGTAGGAGATAAATCCGCTTTTCAGAAATTTGGAGCGGGCAAGCAAGCTTAAAACATTCAAGGGAAAACGTGTAGTCTGCCACAACCGCTTATCGTAAGGGAGCCGGACCCGGTCGATGCCGTGCTTTTCCAACGGTTCCCGGAGCGCGCTACTAACGAAGGGGAAAATGTGAACGTGGTGGTGGCCATCTAAATGTTCCACCCGCACGCCGTGGCTCTTTAACACCCCAAGTTGCCGTTCTAGTTCGCCGGAAATGAGGGAGACCTTACTCAGTTGAGATCGCACCGGATTCAGCAAGAAGCGTAGGAGCC
>JAYUBV010000627.1:0-3379 GCA_043740655.1 Pseudomonadota bacterium
TGCCCTTAGTGGACGATGAAGCTTTCAGCTGAACGGTGTGATTTTTCAGGCAGGGGGGTGCCCTTTTTGGGCCAAACGACACTCTAAGTCGGCCCAAAGTTGTCTTTCGACGCGACGTGCAACCCGGCCGACCGTGGTAAAATTGCCGTTCAGTCAGCCTCCCCGACTCACCCAAATTCAGCACGAAAGGCCGTTTCCAATGGAATTGTCGGCACTACACCGCGTCCTGATTTACAGCCTACTTTTTCTCTCCGGCGCGGCCGGACTTATCTACCAGGTGGTCTGGCACCGGTACCTGGGAATCTTGCTGGGGGCGCAGGCCAAGGCTACCGCCATCATCCTGGCCATTTTTCTAGGCGGCATTAGCGCCGGCTACGCGGTCTTTGGCTACTGGTCCCGCCGCAAGAAGTGGAATCTATTGCTCGCTTACACTCTGGTGGAACTCGGCCTCGCCACCTGGGCGTTTCTCTTCCCGGTGTTTTTCAAATTTGGCTTTCCCCGCATGGGCTCGCTCTACCAGGGTATGGGGGTAGAGAATCCGCTGGTCGATTTCGCGATTGCGATTCTGCTGCTGGGGCTGCCAACCTTCCTGATGGGCGGCACGCTGCCGTTGTTGACCCAGGGCTTAAGCCGCGATCTCCGTGAAGCCAGCCGCACCCACGCGCTTATCTACGGTTTCAATACGCTGGGCGCCTGCCTGGGGTGCATGCTGGCGGGATATTTACTGATCCCTAGCTTCGGCTTCGGTGCCACTTCGATGGCCGGCGGCACGCTCAACTTGATCGTCGCGGTTCTGTCCTACGTCTACTTTGCGCGCCACGCGAAGGTTCAGGTGCCCGATACCGAACCCAAAACGGAATCCACTAAACCGCGGGCGGCCCACGGTCCATCCCTAAGGGTGGTCGGGCTATGGGCGATCGGTTTCCTCTCCGGCTTCTACCTCATTACGCTCGAGACGGTGCTCATTCGCCTCATGGGGTTGTCGAGCGGATCGTCGAACTATAATTTCACCTTAATCGTAGCGATCTTCATCTTTGGCCTGGGAATTGGTTCGGTAGTCGCGCGTGGGATAGAAAAGTATCGTTTCCGCGATCTCATGCGGAATCAGGTGTGGGTCGCGATCCTTCTGACGATGGTCTACCTCAGTGGTAACTACTGGTCCTACGGAAGCCACGTGCTCCGTAGTCTGTTACGCGATCTGCCGCAGAATTTTTACGTCTACCAATTCCTGATGGCCATGGCGTTCTTCGCACTGCTAACGATTCCGCTCGCATTCTCGGGGCTCACGCTACCGTTGTGCTTCCACCTCATTAAGGATGGAAAGGGGAATCTCGGCGAGCGCGTCGGCCAGCTCTATTCGTTAAACACGGTGGGCTGCGTGCTGGGGGCTTTGGTCGGCGGTTACGTTTTTCTAAATTACGTCGATCTGGATCAGCTCTACAAAATCTGTCTCATTTGCATTCTCTTCACCGCCGCCATTGCCGGTTACCTCTACATGAAAGAGGAATCAAAAAACTGGCGCCCGATCATGGCGTCGTGTTTCGGGTTGGTCGTCACTCTGTTCGGCGTGGTGGCGGCGCCTTCCTGGAACCGTGATAGTTTCATTCAGCCGTTTCGCCATCCGAGTCCGATTGACGATGTGACTTTCGCCGGCCCCGCGGCCTTCTCCGAATTCCTATCTCGCAGTACGAAGCTTCTGTACTGGAAAGATGGCCCCAATACTTCGGTGGGGATCGGTACTAGTAAGTACGACGGCAAAGAAATTTCGCGCACTATCTTCGTGAACGGGAAATCCGATGGGAATACGCGGGGCGATCATTTTACGACGGTAATGCTCGCGCACATTCCGGCGCTGTTGACGCCGAAGATCGACAACTCGCTAATCATCGGTTTAGGCACCGGCATGACGGTCGGGGCGCTCGCCGCCTACCCCGAATCAAAGAACATAGACGTGGTCGAGATCTCAAACTTCAGCATCAAGAAGATCGATTACTTTGATTCGTACAACAAGAAGCTGTCGACGAACCTAAAGGCAAAGTTCCACGAGATGGACGCCTTCCGTTACATGCAGGGGACCACGAAATTATTCGATATCATCATCAGCGAACCCAGCAATCCTTGGGTGGCGGGAATCGAAAATCTGTATAGCGACGAGTTCTATCACATCGCGCTCGACAAGCTGACCCCCGGTGGAACCTTTGTGCAGTGGATTCACACCTACTCGTTCAACGATGATCTATTCCGGCTGGTCCTTTCGACCGTTTCGAAACGCTTTCCGTACGTTTCGATTTTCCAGCTGAAGGGCGGCGATCTGGCGATTGTTTGCCGTAAAAAGGAGTTTGACGATGAATCGCTCAAGACGGCGGCGGAACGTTACGCCACCCACGCGTGGCTACGTAAAGAGCTAGCGGATTCCGGCTTGGAGCGCATCGATGCGATGCTGGGGCTCGAAGTGGCGCCCCACCCGATGGCCCGAATCATGGGGCACGGTCGACCCATCCATACGCTGACCAGTCCCATTCTGAGCAACGAGGCGGCCCGCGCCTTCTTCGCGGGAAATACCGCGCGCATCCAGCTACTACGACGGAACTTCAAAGAGTATCTAGCGATCCTAGATCACTCTTTGCTCTCCCGGTGGCTAGACGGTCAGCCCCTTTCGCTACCGGCGTTACAGGGGATGAAGAATGGGTTCTGCGATCAGTACATCTCCAAAACCAACTTCCTCTGCGAAGAGGTTTTGGCCATGAGCAAGCTGCGCGACAACTCTTTCATCAGCGGCGCGCTTTACGACGATGTCGTCTCGGCGCGCGATATCGCGAGCCTCTCGGTCTTTCACGACAAGTTCGATAAGAAGTTCGACGAGGCCGAGCTCCAAAAAGTCTTCAACATGTTCGATCTCTACAAAAAAGTAGCGTCTCCGATTGCCCACGTTCCCGTAAAAACTTTTGCGGTGCCGCTGGAGCGTTGTTTGGCCCAGCAAAAAACCATCGGGGGGGCGCTGTACGGAGAGTGCCTATTGCAGAAGCTGCTGGTGCTTGAAAACTTGGCGACCGAATCGGATGAAAAGCAGACTGCCATCGTCACCTTTCAAGCTTGGTTCAAAACGTTGCCGAAGTCGACGGCGCACTACTCGAAGTTCGAGGAAGCAAGCCATATCCTTAAGCAGATGAGTAACTAACGGAGTTCGAGCGGGGCGGCGGAAATAAATCCGTGGCCCTGGGCCGAACGGATCGCGGTGAACTCGATGAAGACGGTCCGCGTCGCTTTGGTCTCTTTATCCACGAAGGCGTAGCGGTATAGACCGCGCAAAAAATTACAGCCGCTACTCAGGGTAATGCTCCGTGCCCCTTTCTGGGCCGCGCACCCTTCCTGCTCTAAA
>JAYUBV010000628.1:0-10902 GCA_043740655.1 Pseudomonadota bacterium
CTGAAACAGCGCCTGTCTTCCCTCCACGTGCAGAGCGTGGAAGCGCGTAAATCGAAGGAGAATCAACAGTTCGAACTTGAACGAGTTAAGCGTGAAGAGACGCGTAACCGCCACGAGCTAGAAAATCTGGATGCGGAAGCGGCCAAGGCGCAGGAACGCATTCTCACCATCGACGAAGAGATGCAGACGTTGATCACCCGCCACGAAATCGCGGTGGCCCGACTGGCCGAAATTGAGAGCGAAGGCCAAACGATGCAGGCGAAGGCCGAAGAGATCAAACAGGGTCTGGAAGGTTTGCGCGTAGATCGGTCCGCGCAAAAAGAGCGTTTCCGGGCGGTAGAAGACAAAATTTTCGAAGCCGACGACACGATTGGCAACTTAAACCGCAAGGGTGGTTTGATGGACGCTAACCTGAAGGCCTTCCAAGCCGAAATTTCCGGCTTCGGCGGCAAGACGGAAGCGCTGGCGGCCAGCATCGGCACCACCCGGTCAACCTGGGAAGGTTTGCAGGGACGGTTGTCCGACGCCAAGGCGTTGCTCAACGAGATGCACACCAAGGTTTCCGATCTTCGCGAAGAGATCCACACGTTGCAGAAACAGCGTGACCTGTGCATGACCGAGCTCAATGAGACGGAGCTTAAGGTCGGTCAGGAAACCACCCGGTTGGATTCGCTTAAGAATCTAGCGCAGGAGCGCTACCAGCGGAATGCGGCCCCGCTTTCTCCCGAGACTCCGCTCGATCCAAATTCGCTACCTTTACTGATGGATAATGTGGGCGAGACGTGGGCGACGTTGACCGAGGTGGACCGCGAAATTTTGATGAAGGATCACGTAAAAACGGTCCGCGACAAGGTCGGCCGGTACGGCGAGGTTAACCTCACCGCCATTCACGAGTTCGAGGAAATTCAGCAGCGCTTCGACTTTTTGTCGGCGCAAAAAGCTGATCTCGAAAAGTCGATGCAGATTCTGCAGCAGGCGATTGAGAAGATCGATATCTCGACCAAAGCCCGTTTCACCGAAACGTTCGACGCCGTTCAACGGAAGTTCTCCGAGATTTTCCCGATTTTGTTCGGTGGGGGCAAAGGCGAGCTGTCGTTGACCAACCCCGACTCGATGCTGGAAAGCGGCGTCGATATCGTGGTATCGCCCCCCGGCAAGAAGCTTCAGAGCATCACCGTCCTTTCGGGCGGGGAAAAAGCGCTGACCGCGGTCAGCCTGGTGCTAGCCATCTTCGCGCGTAAGCCGAGCCCGTTCTGTCTGCTGGATGAGGTCGATGCGCCGCTCGACGACGCTAACGTCTCGCGTTTCAACACCGTCATCCGCAAGATGGCGGAGAAAACGCAGTTCATCGTTATCACGCACAATAAGAAGACGATGGAAATCGCCGAGGCGCTTTACGGCGTCACCATGGAGAAGGCCGGCGTTTCAAAGATGACGAGCGTTCGGCTTCAGTAAAATTTGCAGCCCTTTCGAAAAGCCTGGCGCCATTTTGTTTTGCTCGCGGCCGTTGCGTTGCCCCGAGGCATCACCGCGGAGGTGGTTGCCAACTGCCCGCTGAGCTTTGCCACGGTTTCCGATGCGACGGATGGGGAAGCGCTAGTGGTGCAAACCTACCGAGGCCTTTGGGATCAGGTCGGCGGGGCACGGCTTAGTCCTGAGTCGATTGGAGCGATAGTATCCGGCAAGGACCCGTTTCTGATTCCCGAGCAAAAAGGGGAGGACCTGGGCACGTTGCAGAAGCGGATGAAGGAGCTGGAAGCCTTGGCGGACGCCCGAGGTTGGAACACCCCCGCCATTCGGGAAGCGGTGCTGCGCGACGTGCATAGCCGGCTCAATGGCACGGTGGTGGCGATTGCGAAACAAGATGTAGCGGTGAGGGCAAGTACCCACGCCGAGGTCAACTTTCCGGAAGAGACGATTTCCATGCTTCCCCCCGACGGAAAGTCGTTAGTGGCCGTCGCCGGCACGAAGGTAAAGGGGCTAAAGGGGAACGCCTATCCGTTCGTGGTTTACGACATCGATACCGGAAAAATGGAAATGCGTAAGGGCCCCCCGGGGCCAATTTCGAACGTGAGCTTCTCAACCGATGGTCAGTGGCTCTACTCCGCTGCGCCGGGCGAACAGCTTCTAAAAGTGCCCTACCACGGCGGCCATCCCGACTGGTCGAAGGCCGTCACGTTAGGGGAGAAGGCGAAGTACAATCTGACCGAGGGGATAGCGCTCCCCACCCGGGACGGGCAGAGGGTTTTCGTAAGTAAAGCCTTCGGGAAAAGGCCATCGCACGTTTTTGATATCGTCACGGGTGAACGCCGCGAGATTAAACTGGGAAAGTACGATGATAAATGGGAACCCGAAAACTGGGGAATGGTTCCGGGGAGTGACGATCTTTACTTCACCGTTTTTAACTCCGAAAAACGCACCACCGATTTACATCGCGTCACCGTGGACGAGAAAGGGAAGGTAGAAAAAGACGGCCCTTCGGTAAAACTACCTTCGCTTGGTGATCCCCACGTGGTTTGGAATCCGGATGGGAAACAGTTTCTCGCGTATGGAAAATCGGAGGTCGTTTTCTCACCCGGCAAAAAGAAAGAGGCCGCGCTGGTGATGGAACTCCCGCTGGGCAGCGGATATCACATCGAAAGCGTAGCCCTGCATCCCGACGGGGCGGGGGCCGCCGTTTTGGTCCTGCCCGAACCGCGCCGCTTGGGGCGCCGGGCTAATCGAAACCCTCCGCCCCCTAACCCGTCCCGCGTCGAATGGATCGATTTAAGAACCCAAAAGGTTACGGGGGCCTACGAGTTACCGGAAGGCTGGTATTCCCGCCTGGAGTTTCTGCCTGACGGTCGCGTGGCGATCCACGCGAAGGAGTCGGGCCGGGTCACGATCCTTAACCTAAAGTTTCGCCTAAACCCGTAGCGGCGGTAACATAGTAGGGTGCTTCGATCTGCTCCCTTCACCTTTGCATTATTTTTAATTCTTTTTTCCCCGATCGTACACGCCGCGACCCCGGCCTGCCTGCTGGGCTTTGCGACTGTGGCGGACACGGAAGGAGTGGATGAGGACAAACTCATCGATAATACCTTTCGCGACCTCTACGAAAAACTCGGGGCGGGTAAGGTGCTGCCCGAAACGTTGGACCGCTGGATTGTGGGCGCCGATCCGTAAAAGCAGTCCGCCGGATTGCCGGCCTCGAGCGGGGTGGATAGGAGCCACAGCGTCAGGAGTATCCAAGTTCGGTCCATGCGGACTTAGATTATACGCGTTTTTGGACAATCAGTTCGTAGCAAGGGAGACTCTGCGCGAGGAAGTCGGACTCGAACTTAGTGCGGCCCCGACCTTCGTTGATCTTGTCCACGTCGTTCCACTCGTTGGCTTTTAACTCGCCGTACGACAGCGTTTCACCGGGGTATTTTGCGCAAACGTACTTGGCCTCGTCGATATACGACTTCTGGTCCGACGCCCAAATCAAGAGCCCGCCCGGCTTCAGCGTGCGGAACAGATGCGGCATCACCGGCGACAGGTGCCAACGATTTTTGCGGTGCGTGTTTTTCGGCCAGGGGGCTGGATACAAAATGTAGAGCCGTTCCAACGACGCATCGGGAATCGACTGGACCATCGTGGGGATCGCGTTGCCGCGTAGCCCTACGAAATTTTGGCGGCCGAGACGCTTAGACTTATTCACCAGACGGCGCGCGCGGTGGCGGCAACGTTCTAGCGCAAGTAACTTCACATCGGGATAGTGCAGCGCGAGTTCCGAAAAGAAGTGGCCGGTGCCCGCGCCGATCTCAAACCACACGCGGGCATCGTTCGTAAAGATCTCGGGAGGCAGAACGGCGCGCTCTTTCCAAAAGGCTTCGTAGCGGGCGGTTTTTTGTTTCGCCAGCTCGTAGTCGATTCTCGTGCCGGAGGCTTCGACACGAATCTGCGGACGGGGGGCGAACGTTTCTCTCCCCGACGGTTCCGTTCCGTTGGGCTGAAGCTGGATCAAATTTTCCATGGGAACTGCTTAGCCTCGTTTAAAGGGGTGGCTCGAAGCACCGCCGACAGCGGGCCTCATAGGTTTCTTGTCCCCCCACGAGAACTGGATTGGCCCCATCGTCATTTGCCTGGGCCTTGGTTACGAGTCGCTGGCTGCGGCTTGCCGGATTCCCACAAGTCGTACAAATAGCCGACATCTTGGTGACGTATTCGGCGGTCGCCATGAGCTGCGGCATGGGACCAAAGGGCAGGCCGCGGTAGTCCATGTCGAGTCCGGCCACGACCACGCGCAAACCACGGTTGGCTAAGCGCTGAACGATCTCAATTAAGGCGCCGGAAAAAAACTGGGCCTCATCGATCCCCACTACGCGGGCGGTGTCGTCGAGCAGCGCCAAAATCTCTTCCGCGTTTTCAATGCGGGTGGCGTCAAGTTTCAGCGACGAGTGGCTCATCACGTGATCGGGGGAGTACCGTTCATCGATACGGGGCTTAAAGATCTGTACCTTTACGCGCGCGATCTGGGCGCGCTTAAGGCGGCGGATCAGCTCCTCGGTTTTACCGCTGAACATGCTGCCGCAGATGACCTCTACCCAGCCGCAATTCTGTACTGCCGTTAATTGAAAGCTCATTAAGTCCCTATGGAATGGCCTCGTTTTAGCAGTTTGGCGGATGAAAACCAAGGGACGCGCGACGTGTCGGATTTTTTCAAGATTTCGGCGGGTTCCGGTTCTTTACAGGATGCGGCTACCCGTGGTTCCATGGGGGGAATGTCCGAATCCTCAATCCTTTCCACCCGGGCCGCCGACGACCCGCTGTTCCGTTGGGGCCGTGCCTGGTTCCGCTTTCGGAGCTTTTCGCCGTTGCCGTTCTTTTTGCTCTTCGTGGCGTTGCCGTCGGAAGTGGCCTGGACCACGCCGCTGGTAGTCGCCTTTGCGATCTACGGTTTGGCGGGGGAAGCGATTCGCATTTGGGCCGTGGGGTTCGCCGGCAGCGTAACCCGCACGCGTGACGATCGGGTGCCCGCACTCGTGCACGCCGGGCCGTACCGATTGGTTCGCAATCCGCTCTACATCGGCAATTTCATGATCTATACCGCTGCCGGCCTTTTGTTCGGCTTCGTGTGGCTGACGTTGGCCTTCGCCTTCTATACGGCGCTGCAGTACTTTCTAATCACGGAGTACGAAGAGACTTTGCTGAAGGAGACCTTCGGCATGGACTACCGCGAGTACCAGGAAAAGGTGCCGCGCTGGTTGCCCGCGCTCGGCCCTAAGATCGAAAGCTCCGCCCACACCTTCCAGCTCGGGCGGGCGATCAATAGCGAAAAGAGCACGCTGCTGGCCCTGGCCGCGATCGTGGTCCTAATCGTCGCCAAGTGGTGGTAACTCCTAAAAGCTGAAGAGAAACGTCCCGCCCGCCGCGGTAAGGGCCTGCGCTTCGATGTAGCCCTTGAAGTGGGCGGTAAACTCGATGCCCGGCGAAAGTTGGATGAGTAGCCCCGCGCCGAGTAGCCCACCCACGGAGTTGTGGCGTGACGCCGTCGGTAGTCCGTAGCTCATGTAGTAGGCCCCCACCTGTCCAAAAAAGTTCAGAAAGGGCGTCTCGAGCAACTGCCGGAATGACCCTTCAAACGAGAAGAGCGAAAAGCCCGTGGACGAGGCGTACTGAACCGTGCCGTACACGCCGGACGAGCCCCACCGGTAACCGCTGGTGAGTAAGTATCCGGGGGATAGCAGGTTGAAATCGGGTTGGTTGCCGGGGAAAAAACTCTGGATGCCCAGTCCCCACTGCAGCCCCACGTTGGTGGCGGGGGGTTCACACTGACCACTGGCCGGGGATGGCGAAACGGTGGGCAGGGCGAGCACTAGCAAGGGCAGCCAACGGAGTTTCATCTATGCGGGCCAGTCTACTTGGGGAAGGCGCGCCGGACAAAAAAAAGAAGGCGGCCCTTTTGAGGCCGCCCTCTCAGGGGGGTGTATGGGAAACTTAAAGATCGTACTGAAACACGGCCTGGATTTGGCGGAGCTGGGTGTTCCCTTGCTGGGCACCCAACGACGTTCCAATGGTCTGGCTCATTCCGCGTTGGATAAACTGAGCGCCGCCGTGAAATTTCGGGGCGAAGCGGTAAAGCGCGCCGAGGCGAATGCGATCGAAGCTGGCGCTATCCGCCGAGTTGTCGAGCGTTCCGTTCTTAATGGTTACGTCCGCCGCGAGCGATCGCGAGTAGTCGCCAGAGATCAGAACGCGGTCCATCGGTTCGAGCTCCAAACCCACCATGGCGTACGGGCCGCTAGCGGTGGCGCCGCTTTCGATCGAGCTGGTCGAGCTGGTCGACTTTGATGTGTGCTTCAGATAAGCGAAGCCTACGCCGGCCTTAGGCGACAGCCGCACGCTGCCCAGGTAAAACGGAACCTGTCCTTTTAAAGTCGTGTAGCTACCTAAACTCTGCGAAGAGTCCTGGGAGCCGCCCTGGTCCGGAGTCTTTCCGGCGAGCTGAAAATAAGCGTCCTCTTCCAAACCGAAATAACGGGCGTACTTCATGTCCAACGTGATCCCCGCCGTGGGGGCCGCGCCGTATCCTTGCGAATCGGGAACGCCGCCGAAGCTCGACGAACTGGTCTGGATTCCCGCCCCCAGCGCAACGCCGGCCCGGGCTTCGAAACCACCGTCGGCTTTATCGTAACCACGGGAGGTGCGGAGCGAATTCTGATTGGCCTCTTGAATCGAGGCGAGGCGGCGTCCACGGGGGGCGGCCTTAACTTTCACGGGCTTAGCCTGTTCACCTTGCGCGGCGAAGATGGCGAGGATGAGGTTCAAGATGAGAACTTTAATAAAGCGATTCATACAACGACTCCTTTTAATGACGTCTCGGATGTGGGGTCACGGGCTTACTCGTCAGTGGTGTCGTACGTAGTTGGGTGAGCGTATTCTTATAGACTGCAAGCGAGGGGCCGGACCCTAATGATGAGGTTAAGTTTAATGGTTACATTAACTTAGTTCTAAGTGGGTGTTCCCCTAGATCGTCCATTGGGGTGACACTTTTGATGTGAAAACAGGCCTATTGTCTTGAAGATTCAAGGGCTTGAGGCCAAACTGTCTGCACTTATGACACGTTTCGAGAACCAAGTGGTTTGCATTACGGGGGCTTCGTCGGGAATCGGCTTAGCGATGGCTCGGGTCTTTTTCGAGCAGGGGGCTAACCTCATCCTCGTGGCGCGCCGGTTGGACCGGCTCGATTCCATGGTGAAGAGTTTCACCACCAAATCCCAGCGGGCGTTCGCGGTGCAGGCCGACGTCTCCCGCGACGGCGAGATAGAAAAGGCCGTGGAGTTAGCCGTGAAAGAGTTCGGCAAACTCGACGTAATGCTCGCTAACGCCGGGTTCGGAGTGGTCGGGGAGGTGGAAAAGCTATCATTGGAGGATTTCCGCCGCCAGTTCGAGACCAACGTGTTTGGGGTACTCCGTACGGTGAAGGCCGCGATCCCGGAGCTTAAGAAAACTCAAGGGCGTATCGGCATCACCGGCAGCGTAAACGGTTTTATTTCATTGGCCGGTAACGCTCCCTACGCCATGAGCAAGTTTGCGGTGCGGGCCTTGTCCGATACGCTATCGCTCGAGCTGGGGGAATCCGGAGTTTCGGTGACCCACCTGGCCCCCGGATTCGTGGAGTCGGAAATTCGGCGCGTGGCCAACGATGGAAAGCTGCGGGACTTTACCCCCGATCCGCTGCCGTCGTGGTTACCGGTGAAAGCGGACAAAGCGGCGCGCCAAATGGTGAACAGCCTTTATTCCCGAAAAAGGGAGGCCGTAATCACCGGACACGGCAAGGCCGTGGTCTGGATCAACCGCCATTTCCCCGAAGTGGCGCACAGTCTTTTGCGGGCTACCGGAATCAAAGCGCGCAACAAGTGAGTCATTTTACCTCGGAGCCCCGAATGAGAACTGGGGCATTCTGACCCGTTCCAAAAGGCACCCCCTTGATACGTAAGGCTTTCGGGGTGGTACGGATCCTGCTCTGCTTATACTTGATTCCCTTTATGTAATGCCGCGAGTGGGCGTTGTGCCCGATCGACGCGTTGCAGGAATCTCATTCATTCAGGAGATATCATGAAAAACTTACTAGTTGCCATGTTCGTCGCTTTGTTCGGTCTTGCTTCTTTCGCCGCTGACACGACCGCTCCGGTCGCTGATCCGCACAAGACCACTCCCGCGACGACGACGACCGAAGGTTCGGCTTCGACGACGACGACCACTGAGCACAAAGAAGAGCACCACAACAAAAAAACTGGCAAGAAGTCCAAGAAGGCCAAGAAGACCACCACTGATAGCACCAGCACCAACAACTAAGTTGAATGCTAGGTTAGGTGGACTTCGGGCTTAGGCTTAGAAGTTCAAGTAAGGGGATGGCTTAACCGCCATCCCCTTTTTCTTTTGCCCATAAGAGGCTAATTTGTGTTCTTGATCAACCTCAGGAATATCGACATCCAGACGAAGATCATCTTCGTTCTTCTGTCCGTGATCTTGCCCACGTTTCTAGGAATCACGCTGTTCCAGTACCAGATCACCCGTCCCATTCTGGAAGAGGAATGGCGCCAGATCGGCGTTAGTACCGCCGAACTGATTGCCACCAAAGTGGTCACCCAACGGTGGCTGCTCCGGCCCGACGCTACGGCCGTCATCGAGAACGAAATTCAACAGCAGCTTTACCTGCAGCCCAGCATCGTTCGCATCGACGTCTTTGCGCGCGAAGAAGGGACGGGGGTGCCGGGGACCGATTTGAAGGGCAAACGCATTGCCTCCAACGTGGAGGACGAGAGTGCTCCGAGCAACGGGATTCCCCTGGTTGACCATGCACAGTCGGACTTTACCCGCGAAGACGGTTCGCCGCTTTGGAACGTGCGGGTGCCGATTCTATCGCTCGCTAAGGGTAAGGGGCCCCGGAGGGTGCTCGGCATGGTCCACTGTGAGGTTTCGCTGAAAAGCGTCAGCCGTTTGATGCAGGCGTTATCGCGCATCATCGTGATCGGCGCGGGCATCAGCGTAATAACCCTTGTCGTACTGCTCTCCTACTTCCTCCGTAAAACGGTAGCCAACGAACGGCGACTGCGCATCGCCGAATCCAAGAACGAAGCGCTGACCTCGCAGCTCGATGAGATCCAACGCCAGCTGATGAATAGCGAGAAGCTGGCGGTCATGGGGCAGCTGACCGCCCGCGTGGCGCACGAGATCGGCACTCCGCTAAATGCGATCTCGGGCCACCTTGAGCTACTGCAAGAAGATTTGGCCGACGTGCCGCTCCCGAATCTGCATCCCGGACGCAAACTTCCCGGCGAACGCATTCAGATTTTGAGTGGCGAGGTCCGCCGCATTGAGACGATTGTAAAAGACCTGCTGCACACTACCTCCAAACCGCCGACGGAAAACCAGCTGGTCGATCCGAACGCGATCGTGGAGAAGACGGTGGAGCTTCTGAAACCGCGCCTGGATTCCATGCGCGTGGAGCTGGTCAAAGATCTGAACCGCAACATGCCGCCGCTATCGGCGACTCCGCTGGATTTCGAGCAGGTGCTGTTGAACCTGATCAACAACTCGCTCGACAGTATCAAACAACGCAAACTGCGCGATCCGAAAGAGACGATGCGGATCACCATCGTCAGCGCGTTGAGAAAAGAAAAAGGGAAGGCCTGGGCGGTGTTGTCGGTGCGGGACACCGGCGAAGGCATTCCCAAGGACCACCTTAAGAACGTGCTCAAACCCTTCTTCACTACCAAGGGGCCGGGCGGCGGTACTGGGCTGGGGTTGCCGATTTGCGAAGGGATAGCCAAGAAGTACGGGGGCAGGTTACACATTGAGTCTCGTGAAGGAGCCTGGACGGAAGTAACTTTGGAAGTCCCGTACCGAGAAAATACATGAAGCTACTGATCGTCGACGATGACCGAGTAACGCGCGACCTGCTGGGAGAGATCTTTTCTTCGCAGGGGTACCAGTTCACGCTCGTTTCGAGTGGTGAAGAGGCGCTGGCGCGCCTGGAGCAGGAGCCGTTTTCGATCGTGCTAACCGATATCCACATGCTCGAGGTCGATGGCTACGGTCTGCTCGCGCAGTGCAAGCAGTTGCCGCATGCGCCGATCGTCATTTTAATGACCGCGTTCGGCACGATGGAAGGGGCGATTCGCGCCATTCAGGATGGTGCTTTCGACTACGTTTCTAAACCCTTCAAGGTGAATGAATTAAAGGCGGTGGTCCAGCGGGCGGCGCGCCAGGTGGAAAGCCGTTCGGAAGGGCAGCCGCTGGTGGAGTCGGGCTCCACGCCCCTACTCACGCCGCGATCGCTCATCGGAAAGTCGCCCGCGCTGGTAGAGGTGTTCAAGACCATGGCGCGCGCCACGCTAGCGTCGAGCCCCGTGCTGATCTTAGGCGAAAGCGGAACCGGTAAAGAGCTAGTGGCCCGCGCCATTCACGAGCACAGCGAACGGCGTCGCAAGAAATTTATTCCGGTGAACTGCGGAGCGCTGGCCGAAAATTTGCTTGAGTCCGAACTATTCGGCCACCTGCGCGGGGCCTTTACCGGCGCGGTCGGCAACAAGGTCGGCCTGATCGAAGAGGCCTCGGGTGGCACATTATTTTTGGACGAGATCGGGGACATGACCCCGAGCCTGCAGGTAAAACTGCTGCGCACGTTGCAGGAGGGAGAGTTCAAACCCGTCGGAAGCAATGAAACGCGCAAGGCCGACGTCCGTGTCGTGGCCGCCACGCACCGCAACCTCGACGAAGCGGTCCAGAAGGGGGGGTTCCGTGAAGATCTCTACTACCGTTTGAAAGTGATCCGCATCGACCTGCCGCCGCTGCGCCAGCGCCGCGAAGATCTAGCGGACCTAGTGCGCCATTTCCTGCTCGTTTACTCGGTGAAGTTGTCCAAACCGATCA
>JAYUBV010000629.1:0-3343 GCA_043740655.1 Pseudomonadota bacterium
CGAAAACGTAAATGCCGCACAGAGTGACCGGGATGATCCAGGTAGACGATACCAGCGTATGCCAGCCCTCGGCGCTTTGGCCCATGCGGAAGACGTAGCTCAGCCAGAAGCACAGGATCAAAAAGATGAGGTCGCCTAGAAACAGACATGCCTTGGTCATACGCAATAACCACTGTTCGCGGTTAAGCGAGGTCCGCGGGACTGCGGATCGGGTCGCTAAACCCACCTGGTTAAGGGTATCGAGGTATTCGGCGCTCATAGATGGTAGTGAATGTAATCCTCCCGGAAACGACCGGGCAAGTGACGAATCCGGGGCCAACCGTTATCTTCTATTGATATGTGCGGAATCGCCGGTTTTTTTTCTCCCGGAGGGGTAGGGGCGGATGAAGGACGCGATGCGTTAAAGCGCATGGGGGACGCCATTGCCCACCGTGGTCCGGACGATGCCGCCGTGTGGGTGGAGGCGGAGTCCGGCATCGGCTTTTCGTTCCGGCGCCTGGCGATCCTCGATCTCTCCGAAAATGGCCGGCAGCCGATGCAATCGGCCGGCGGACGCTACGTTTTGCAGCTGAACGGTGAGATTTACAACTACCTCGAACTGAAAAAAGAGCTCACGGCCAGCGGCAAGTTCTTAGGATCCTTTCGTGGAACGTCCGACACCGAAGTGTTACTGGCGGCGCTGGAAGGGTGGGGCCTCGAAACGACGCTGGCCAAGACCAACGGCATGTTCGCCATCTCGGTCTGGGATAAAGAAAAGCGGGAACTGTTTCTAGCGCGCGATCGGATGGGAGAAAAGCCGCTCTACTACGGCATCGTAGGCAAAAAATTTCTCTTCGGTTCGGAGCTAAAGGCACTTTTTGCTCACCCCGGTTTTAAAGCGCCGTTGGACCGGGCGGCCCTCCACCAATTTTTCCGTACGGGCTATATTCCCGCGCCGCTGTCGATCTTTGAGGGGATTCGCAAACTAACCCCCGGCACGTGGCTTAAGGTCTCACAGGATCTCACTTCGCGCGAAACACCGTTCTGGTCGGTGGCCCAGGCCGCGGACGCCGGATTGAAAATGCCTTTCCCCGGTACGTTGGCGGACGCCGAACGCGAGCTAGAAAATTTGCTGACCGATTCGGTGACAAAGCGGATGATTTCCGACGTACCGCTCGGCGCTTTTCTCTCGGGCGGGCTCGACTCCTCGCTCATCGTCGCGCTGATGCAAAAGCAGGCGAAGGCGCCCGTAAGAACTTTCACCATCGGTTTTTTGGAACCGGACTACGACGAGTCCTCCTACGCGGCGGCGATCGCTCGGCACCTTGGCACGCAGCACACGGAACACCGTTTATCCGCGACGGAAACCCTGGATCTGATTCCGCAGATTCCCGATTGGTTCGACGAGCCATTGGCGGATGCTTCGCAGCTACCTACCTATTTGGTTAGCCGCCTCGCGCGGGGGAATGTGACCGTGGTGTTGTCGGGCGATGGGGGCGACGAGCTATTCGCGGGCTATCCTCGTTACGTGTGGGGCGAAAAGGTAAGTGAGCTAACCGGAATGATTCCCGCGCCGTTGCGGCAGCTATTCGGGCAGGGGCTGGATTTTCTACCGCCGGGAATTTTTGAGAAGGGATTAGCCTTCGCCAAAGAAATTTTCCCGATGGCGACCGTGGGTAACAACGCCGCGGAAAAAGCGCGTAAAGTCATCGAACTGCTCAAGGACAACGACTCGGCCGCGGTTTACCGCACGCTGGTGTCGCAGTGGGCGGACACGGAGCGTTTACTCGGCGGCGGCGGCGGGGCGGAGCTCATCGGCCGGGCGGCCGACGTGCCGGACTCTGCCAAAACACTTTTGGATCGTATGATGTACTGGGATCAAACGACGTTCCTCTGCGACGATGTCCTCGCCAAAGTGGACCGCGCCAGCATGGCGACGAGTTTAGAGGTGCGCGTGCCGATCCTCGATCACCGCGTGGTGGAGCTGGCGTGGTCTTTCCCCAAGGAGTGGAAGCTAGCGGCCGGCAGCACCAAAGCGATTCTCCGCAACATTCTATACCGGCACGTGCCCAAGGCGATGCTCGAGCGGCCGAAACAGGGCTTCTCGCTTCCCATCGATCACTGGCTGAAGCACGACCTGAAACCTTGGGCGGAAGACCTGCTTTCCGAGGCGAGTTTGAGGGCCGGCGGGGTGCTCGATCCGGCCCCGGTCCGAGAAATGTGGGTCGCCCACCAAAGTGGCAGCAACCACCAGCAGGCACTGTGGAGCGCCATTATCTTCCAGCAGTGGCTCGCAAAATATAGTAAGTACGTTGCTTAGAATGATGCGACTTCAAATACTCCTAACCCTGTTTTTGGCGGTCACCTCAGTGTGCGCCGTCGAGCCAGTATGCCCATTGGCCGGTCTAGGCGCCGGCACTCACGAACCGCGAGAACTCACGCTGGCCTTTCCCTCGGTGCGAACATTCGCGGTGCACTCGGATTATGTCTCGATTGAGTTTCCATACCCGCCGTTTCAACACTTGTTCCGGCAGGTAAACGAAAGCCGTCTGACGCAAGGGAAACTGCCGTTGAATAGTCGTGGCGAAGCGCACCTCACTCTACTTCGGCCGGCAGAGATCAAAGAGCTGCAGAAGGTGCTGACCGAGGCGGACTGGAAAAGTCTTCCGGCGCTGGCCGAGGAACTCGGCGTAGCTAAGGCTCCGCTCGAAGTGGTGACAGTCGGCGTGAGCCGCGCGCGTATCCAGACCCCGGCGGGGTCTACGGTAGACGCCGAAACAGTTTACCTCGTAGTGAAATCTGAGGGGGCCGGGGCCTTTCGCAACAAAGTATCCGAGCTAGCCCAGCGGCGTCGGCGGGAGGCCGGTCGTTCCCCGGCCTTTACTTTCGAACCCAACGCCCACGCACCACACATCACGCTGGGCTTTACCCACCGCGACCTGCACGAAGCGGATGGCGTGGATAAAACAAAACCTGACGAGACCCTCCCGTTGATCGTTCGTCCTTAACGCGGACACGCTCACCCGAAAGCCAGCGGCAGGTCAATTTGTGGGAGCTACTTATGCCTTTTCTTTTGCCTGAACGTCATCGTAGTCGTGATGGTGAACCTGTCCGGACTCTTACTAGTCGCATGCCGGCAGTATTCGCCACGTGGAAGTCGGTCCCGCGCTTGCATTAAGTTAGAGCATGGGATGGGGCCACCTCTTTGGGCTGACGTTCCTGCTCTCCGTTTGTGCCCCCGCTGAAGTGATCGATCTCCGACGGCTACCACCGCCGGAAGTGGACGAGTATGCCTCGTTCAAATACGGACCGCCGAACGAGACCGATCCCAAGGCCGTCCGTCCATTCCTGGCTAACGTCGCCA
>JAYUBV010000630.1:0-3332 GCA_043740655.1 Pseudomonadota bacterium
GTGGGGCGCCCGAGAAGATCTGACCGCGCTGATGTTAAAGAAGCAGGCGGATAAATTCCCCCCCACAACGATTATCCAGTCACTGCACTTGCACTGTTACGGCGCGGCCGTGCTGGCGGATCCGGCTCGCGTCGTCCCGACGGAGGTGGAGGGCTGGCCCGCGTACCTGCGCAAGAACTACCGCCCCAACAGTTGCGGGCTGGCGATGGCGCAGTTCGACGAAGTGAGCTACAGCCAAGATTTCCAAAAGGGGAACTGGCCGGCGATTCTGAATAAGCCCGGCAAACTGACCCTGTCGAAGGTTCGCAAAGACATGGCGGAGGAGTCCGATGTCTGGACCACCCCCACGCTCACCAGCGATGTGCTTACTACCGACCTCACGAAGTTTTTCTGCCGGCACATTCAGGCGGAGGAGGCGGCCCAGAAAAAGGCCGGAACCTTCCCCAGTGCCTCTACTCACACCGGATCCGGCGGCGGCGCCGGTACCTCGCGGGCTCCCGCGGCCACGCTGGAAGACGAGGTTTGTCGCTCGAACGAACACCGCGACCGGGTGAACGAGGCGGTGGAGGAGTTTAAAGCTATCGATAAAGAAAGCGACGAGGTCAGCCAAAAGCTCCGTGTTCACCTGCGGAACTACATCAAAGAAAATTATCCTGAACCGTATAACAAATACAAAGCGGCGCGGGCTAAAATCGAAAAGATTACGGCCGACTACGTCGCCAAAAAGCCCCGGACGAATGACGATCGGAAGGCGATGGAAGAGGCGGTGAATAAGATTAGGGGCGAACAGATGCTGTCCGTAAAGATCATGATGGAGACGTTGCACGACAGCCCCACCCTGCGGGCCTACGTCACGGGCAAGGGCGATTCTTCGCTCTACACGCGCCAGAAAGAGATTCGGCCCCGCTACTACGCGGTGCAAAAGAAACGGAAACAGTTGGAAGGCAAATGGGAGGAGGTCAAACGGAAGTTCATCGAGTCGGAGATGAAATCGTCGATCGCCCCCGAAATGATGGAGGTCTACCGGACCTATGCGACTATCAAAAAATGCGAAAATACTGTGTTTAATTAATTTGGTATTCGCGTTCGGAGCGGCGGCGGCGGTTCGTCAGACCACGCTGCCGAAGCTCGAGTGTGGGTTTTACAAGGCGAGCGGCAAGGTGCTACAGAACTCCGCGGGGCAGTTTTTGCTGACGATGAACCCCGATTCCGATTCACCGGCTGAATTTTTGATCCTGGGCGGGGATTTCGATTCGCGTTTCGATCGGATTGGAACGCGCACTACGGCGGAGTTTTACGTTCCCCAGCCGATCGAGACGAACGAAGCCCCCTTCGTCTTTTTACAGCAGTTCGGCGCGTTACCGGAAACGCGGGACGACGGTGTGGAGCTGCTCAAGAAGCACCGATGTGGGGATAGCTCGAAGTTCGTAGCGCTCAAGTAAACCGGTCTTGTGGTATCCTACTGCTCTTCACTATTGGGGGCGCGGCCCCCGTTTTTCTAAAATTAAAACGAGGATAGGCTATGAAACGAGTTTTGCTCTACGCATCGGGCGTTTCCGTGGTTTTTGGAGCGCTGCTCCACATACAGGGCTGTGGCAAAAGTAGCGGCAGTAGTGTCGGCGATACGGCCGTTGGCCTTAAGGTGGGATCGATCGCCACCGCCGTGTCGATGCGAAGCGTCAGTCGTGCGTTCCCCACCGACGCCGCCCAAAGTAATAACGAGTTTGCTTACGCCAAGGTCGACGGGATTAAACTGAACCTGCGTACCATCGACGTGGTTCAGTCGGGCGGCAGCCCAAGGTCGCTGGTCGATTTTGGCACCGGAAAAGAGGTCATCATCGCTCCGGGTAGCGTCAACAACGTGCCCATCACCCAAAGCGCTACGATCAATTCCGGAAGCTACGACAGCATCAGAATACGCTACGACAACGCGTACAAGATTAAGGCCTACTGCCGTACGAACACCAAGCTGGTCTACACGACGGCCGCGGGCATTCAAACGATGGCGGTCGGCTCGGCGGGCGCGACGGTACCCGCGAGCTACGACTACTACGCGTACCCTTTCGCCGAAATCACCACGGCAAAGAGTGCGACCGGCGGAAATGGGGATGCGCAGACCCAGACCGACGGCACTTACACCATCACTAAAGGGAGTTCGGTCGACATGGCGGTACTGTTCGACCCCTCGTACCTGGTTACCTGCTTCGACGGTACGACCCCGCTTTCCGGAAGCGGCAATAAGCTGAATCCGTTCGGCTGGACGAACAATAACGGCGTCGCCATTTCGGCGTTCTTCCCGGACAGCGCTCCGAACTTCGGCATGGGCTACGTGCCAATCTTCATCTGGGTGTCGCAGACTGCTGGCGAAGCACTTCCGACTGCGGAAACCTACGCCTCGTCGACTAATGCGGGAAATGTCACCGGCACGATCAACTACAAAAACGTGAATATCACGTCGTTCGCCTTCCGGGCGGATGGCTCGGTGTTGGCGGCCCGCGCGCGCATCAGCGGCGGAGGCGGGGGTGAGTTTAATCAATTCTTCTCGGACTACACTAAAACCGCAAATACCTATTCGATGAAAAATGGCGAGTGGCAGTGCAAGACAGCTAATTACACCGGCTGTGGATTCGTCAAGGATCGCGCGGTGACCGGCTTCACGCGGACGACGACCTCGTCGACCTCGACGTTGGACAATGGCCCGGACTGCGGCACGACCTGCACCGACCTGAACCACCCAGAGTGGGGCAACCGCTGCCGCGCTTGCTTGGGCGCGCCGCAGACGATGACCTGGGTACCACTGCCGCGATAGCGGCAGGATTAAGGCTTAAGGATTAACCCTTAACGATTCGACGGCTCGGAGAGTTTCTCCGGGCCGTTTTTTTTCAGTCTAGGCGGAACATCTTTTTTACGCGGATGATGTCTTCGGCACTTAGGCCCGCGCGTGAGGGGTTGATATCCTGAGGGGTGAGGGTCTTCATCGTGATGAGGCCGTCGGTTTTAGCGAATAGATCGCGTTCGTACATCATGACGGAGCGGTAATCAAAAATGCGATCGCGGGCCGGGCCATTGAAAGACTCTTCTAACTTTTGAAACTGCGGCCAGTACTTTTCTTCAATATTGGGCCAGACCACCTCTACGAACGGATCGCGATCGCTGCGCGACTGCTCGTGGATGAAGCCCAGGGCGTGCAGGATTTCGTGCACGATCTCCGACCAGCCGCAGCCCTTCGATAGGCGGATCGGCTGGAGGCCGCCCAATCGTCCCAGTGGGGACTCGCAATGTTCGGTGCCACCCTGAAAAATCAGCGCGTCGGCTTGCGTCTCGTAAGGCAC
>JAYUBV010000631.1:0-10734 GCA_043740655.1 Pseudomonadota bacterium
GAATTCGATTTTTCGACCCCGCGGGCGACTACCGGCCTACTCGAGTGGACCACCCGGCAGATGGCGGAGCTGGAGCTGCACCTTTCCGACCCGCACTACTTCGGGGTGTTCAACCCGAACCCTTCCGCAATGGGGGTCGTGGGGGATTTTCTGGCGAGTGCTTTCAACTCGCAGCTGGCGTCCGCGGTGAGCAGCCCGTTCGGCGTGCTGGTCGAAGACCACCTGATTGCGTTCTTCGCTAAGTACTTGAACTTTGCCACGCCGGGCTCGGGCGGGATTTTTACGGGCGGCGGAACGGAAGCGAACTACACGGCGGTGCTGTGTGCGCTGACCGAAAAATTTCCGGAATTCGAAAGGCTCGGACTGGTCGGAATAAAATCCCGACCCGTGATTTATGTTTCCACGGAAACGCACCATTCCATCTTGAAAGCGGCCAAGATGGTCGGCCTCGGACTCGACGCGGTCGTGGAGATTGCGGTGACGGACGCCCAAACGATGGACGTGGTGAAGCTGCGCGATCGCATGCAGGTGGATCGGGCGAGCGGCAAGACGCCGTTCCTCGTGGTGGGCACCTACGGAACGACTAGCACGGGCATGGTGGAACCGCTCGCGGAAATCGCCGCCATCGCCCAAGCGTTTGATTGCTGGTTCCACGTCGACGCCGCGTGGGGAGGGGCCGCGTGTCTCTTGCCGGAGCTCGCGGAGTCGTTTGCCCCGTGCGCCCAGGCCGACTCGTTGACGTTGGATGCGCATAAATGGCTGAACGTGCCGATGACCGCGGGAATGTTCTTCGCGCGCAAGCTCGATTATCTGGACAAGGCCTTCCGCGTGACGATGAGCCCGTACATGCCGTTGGAAAGTGACTCCGACGATCGCGTGATTCCGCCGTACCACCGCTCGATGGCGTGGTCGCGCCGGCTCACCGGATTGAAACTGTTTTTGTCGTTAGCCTCTTCGGGCATTCCCGGGTTTCAGGCGGCGCTCCGCCACCAGATGGCGATGGGGCGCCGGCTTCGCGAACTGCTGCAGGCGGGCGGGTGGACGCTAGAGAGCCATTCGCCACTTCCAGTAGTTTGCTTTTCCGATCCCAAAGGGGCGGAGGCCGTGGCAATTGCGGCGGGGGTCGCTAAGGCCGGCAAGGCATGGGTCACGACCACGCAGTTGACGTCGCACGGGCGCACGGTCCTGCGCGCGGGAATCTCCAACGCGATCACGCAGAAATCTCATCTCGAAGCGTTAGTGGCGGCGCTAAATTCAGCGCGCGAATCGCTCAAAGCCTAAGAATCCAATCGGCAGCGGCGTTTTCCCGTGCAGCGCCAGATCCGCCACGATCTCTCCAATGACCGGCATAAACTTGAACGCGTGGCCCGAGCCACCCGTGGCTACGATGACGTTTCGTTCCTTCGGGTGAATGCCGACCAAAAAATCTTCGTCGGGCGTCAGCGTGTAGAAGCACATTTTTTCCGCGGAGTGGGTCGTCGCGACCTTCGGCAGAAACCGTTGCACGATCCCGCCAATTTCTTTCTTCGCCGACTCGGGAATCTTTTGATCGACGTTTGTCGGATCGCCCACGTCGTCCACCGGTTTGTACGCCGCTAACTTCACGCCCATTCCCTTTTGGGAGGGGAAGCCGTAATAAAAATCTGCCGGCAGATCGAAGGCGAAGCACGGAATCTTTTCGTAAACTTCCGGCGCCTCGAACCACATCTGTGGCACGCGACGCGGTTTTAGCGTGGGCCTTTCACTCTGCACCCAGCGCGAGCTCCAGCCGCCGGTAGTGATGACCAGTTGATCGCAAAGGTACTGCCCGTTCACGGTAGTGACCTCGATGCCGTGCGGAGTGTTTTTCCACGACGTCATCCCCTCTTGCCCCTTCAGCTCCGCCCCTTCCCGCTTGGCCAGGTGGCGCAAGGTTTCGAGCGAGGCTTCGACATCCGCGTAACCGGCCCCGGGCTCGAGCACGCCGTGAAACGTTTCGGGGATGGCGAACGGATAGCGCTTTTCCGCATCCTTCGCCGATAGGATCTCTAGCGGGATTTGAAACGTCTTACCCGCGGCCTGAATTTTATCGGCGAGCTTACTGTTTCCTTTTTCCCCGAATACGCAGAGCCCCACGCGGTGGAACAGGGTCTTGCCCGCCTCATCGCTCAATGCGTCCCACAGCGGATACGCCGCATTCAAGAGCGGAATGTAGTCGTTCTTTTCGAAGTAGGCCCGGCGGACGATGCGTCGCTGGCCGTTGCTGCTACCGCGATCGTGTCCCAGCGTAAACTGTTCGAGCCCCAGGACGTTGAGGCCACGCTTGGCGAGCGAGTAAACCGAGGCCGAGCCCAGGGCGCCGAGTCCGGCGACGACGACGTCATATTTCACGATGAATCCTTTCCGCGCGAAGGGAGCGAGTAAATAAGCCACTCGGACTTCTCGGCGGGCAGAGAGTCGTAGAGCCGTTGCGCCCGCTCGTTTTCCTTTTGAGTCATCCACTCCAACGAATCGAAACCCTGCACGTCACAGTATTCGCGGCAGTGTTCGATTAGCCTGCGTCCCACACCCTGGCCCCGTGTTTCCGGCAACGAGTAGAGATCGTTGAGCATGCAGTAGGTCCGGGCCGAAAGGGACGACGGTAAAAAGTACAACGTAACGAAGCCCACTGGCTCACCGCGTTCATTCAGCGCCGCGAACTGCTTACCCTGCTCGGGCTTGTCGATGAGGTCGGAAAAAAACTTCAGGTTACGTTCTGAGCTAGGAATGCACCGGTAGAACCGCTGGTAGTCATCGATTAGCGGCACTAGCTGGGGCATCAAGTCCCGGGTGACGGCCACGATATCCACGGAACGGTTCATCAGCTCGGTCTAGCACGGAAAACGAAAATCGGACATGGCCGGGCTGGTTGGGCGTTGATAAGCTCCGGGCATGGGCGAAGAGCTTTTGCAGTTTCCAATCATTGACCATTCCTTCGTGGGCGGCGTCCTCATCGGGGTGGCCGCGCTCATTTTGCTAGCGGGCATTGGACGGGTGGCGGGGGTTAGCGGGATTTTAGGTGGGTTACTGAAACCGATGTCGGGGGATGTGGCTTGGCGGGCCGCGTTTCTCTTCGGCCTCATCGGCGGCGCCTTCCTCATCCGGGAGTTTTACCCCTACACGCAACCGCCCTTCTTTTTCATGCCCATTGGCTATTACGTAGTCGCCGGTTTTCTTGTCGGCTTCGGCACGCGCTGGGGCGGTGGCTGTACTAGCGGGCACGGCGTCTGCGGACTGCCGCGGTTGTCACTGCGCAGTCTAGTGGCGGTGATGACCTTCATGGGATCGGCGATGCTGACGGTTTATTTTTTCCACCGTTCGGGAGGTGCCTCGTGATTTTGATTATCGCGGCCCTCTCCGGATTGGTCTTCGCCTACGGCCTCGTCCGCAGCGGGATGGTCGAACCGCAGCGCGTGATAGGCTTTCTCGATATCACTGGAAATTGGGATCCTAGCCTAGCCTTCGTCATGGCCGGCGCGGTCCTCATCGGACTCCTCCTGATGCCGCTCGTCAAAAAGATGCCACAGCCGATTTGGGAGAGCCGCTGGCACCTGCCCACGAGAAAAGCGGTCGATCTGGATTTAATTCTGGGCAGCGTCGTTTTTGGTATCGGCTGGGGAATCGTCGGAATCTGTCCCGGCCCCGCGTTAGTAAATCTGGCTCGCTTCGAGTCAAAAAACTTCGCATTCGTTGGGGCCATGCTCGTGGGGATGCTGGCGTACCGTTGCTCAGCCCCTTTTCTAGATAAACTGTTTAAGCGAGAAGTTTAACCATGCTCGATCTTCGTCAGCTCTTCGAAAAAGAAAGCTCGACCTACACTTACCTGCTCGCCGACACGGAAGCCAAGGAAGCGGTCCTGATCGATTCGGTACTCGATACGGTCGAGCGTGACGTTAAGCTAATCGATGAGCTCGGCTACCGGTTAATGTGGGCGCTCGATACGCACGTGCACGCCGATCACCTTTCCGCCGCGGCCACGTTGCGCGACCGGGTGGGCTGCAAACTAGGGCTTTCGGGAAAGTCCGCTTCGCCCGGAATTTATACGCCGCTCAAAGCGGGGATGGTGGTCTCGTTTGGCCAGTACCGGCTCCAGGTTTGCGAAACCCCCGGCCACACGCCTTGTTCGCTCACCTTCGTGATCAATGACACCGCCTTCACCGGCGACGCCTTGCTGATTCGTGGCTGCGGCCGAACCGATTTTCAGGAAGGCGATGCCGGAGTGCTCTACGATTCGATCACCAGGCAAATCTTCTCGTTACCGGACAGTACGCGCGTCTATCCGGGGCACGACTACAAAGGCTTTACCTTCACGACGGTCGCGGAAGAAAAGCTTCTGAACCCACGCCTGACCAAATCCCGGTCCGATTTCATCGCGTTTATGTTGAACCTAAAGCTGGATCCGCCCAAGCGGATCAATGAGGCGGTCCCGTACAACAAGGCTCTCCGGGCCTGACTTTTATGAAACGCCGAGTCGATTCGAAACCGGCTACAATATAAGTCTGTCCATGCGTTCCCCATCCCTACAACTTGTTGCGGCATTTCTGCTGTACGTTTCCCTGTCGGCCGGTGCCGAAAAGGGCAAAGGCTTGCCCGCAGAAACCGAAGTCAATGACATCAAACTGTCGCTGGTGAACGACGATGGGAAGGCCATAAAAATTTATTCGATGCCGCGGGAAGAGTCTGAGCGGATTTTGTTTTTCCGCCTGAACATCGATCCTCGTCACGTGGGCTTTAAACGTTCCGTCATCGAAATTGCGGACAAAGAAAAAGCGGTGGGGGCCACGATCGATTTGGGTAAAGATCCGCGTTCGATCACGCGGTGGGACGGCCGCTTCTCCGACAAAAAGTCGCTCGAGCCCGGCGTGAGGTATTTGATCCGCGCCGTGCTGTTCAAGCGCGACGGTAAGACCCTGTCGTCGGCGTGGAACTATTTTTCTACACGAAAACGCACGGTTTACGACGATGCCCGACGCGTACGCCAAAAGCCCATTTCGCTCTACGTGCTTTCCGACGGCAGTGCCTACAGCATGATGCTGGTCACGAAGAGCCAGCGCGCCTTTAACTTTCCCAGTATCCGCGGTGAACTCGAACTGATCTACGAGGATCTGCACACGATCGTTATCAAGATCGAGGCCACTCCCAACACGCTTTTCGGCTTCAAGCCCACCGCCGATGCTTACTACTATTCCGATCTTTCGCTGAGCTATAAATATCGACTGATCGGTTCGCCTATTCGTTCGCCGGCTTTTCCCCCCTCGGACCCTACCGGACGCGGAAGTCCGGCCGACCCGTACTCGGTTCCCCGCATCTTTGGCGAGCCGTTCAACTCCGAAATTGGCGTGCGAATTTTTAGCACCACGCTGCGCGGCGCCGGCGGCGCCCCAATCGATTCGGAATTACCCCGTCACATTGAAGGAGTGGCCGGCGGTCTGTGGATGAATTACGGAATCGGACCGACCCGGCTCTACCTGGCGGGTGAACTAGGTTACTCGCTGTTCTCGGGCAAGATGCTGACACTGGGGGGAGATATTGCCTTAGTCTACGATCGGCTCGCCAACTTTTCCCCCGGCCTGCAGCTGCGCGTGCTGGCCTTCAAAGGTAAGTCTATCCCCGACGCCTTCTCCGGCACGACCACCGAAACTGACATCACCACCCTGCTCGCGATGGCCGGGGTCGTTCTCAAGTTCAAGCTGTGATAGTTTCGGCTCGTGGCCTCACTTCGAGTTTGTATCGTTCATGACACGAGTCTGCCCGTATACCGCTACGGCGGCGCCGAACGGGCGTTGGGTTGGCTGGCGCGCGGTTTGCGTGACAGTGGTCACGACGTACTCATCGCCTGTCGGCGCGGTTCGTCGTACCCCGGCATTCCCGTCGTAGGGGTCGATTTTCAGAAACCGATCGCAAGTCAGCTTCCTCCCGCGCAGCTGTACCATTTTTTTTTCACGCCGAAGGAAGAGCTCCCGTCGCCTTACGTGGTCACTATTCAGGGCAATGGAAAGCCGGGCGAGACATTTTCCAAGAACACGATCTTCATCAGCCGTAACCACGCCGAACGCCACGGCGCGACGGCGTTCGTTTACAACGGGCTGGACCCGGCCGAGTACGCCTTCTCCGAAAAGAAGGAACGCGACCTGCTTTTTTTGGCGAAGGCTTCTTGGAAAGTGAAAAACGTCGACGGCGCGATCCGCATCGCTAAGCGCGCACGTCGTCCGTTGCAGATTCTGGGCGGTAGCCATTGGCTGTCCCCGCTGCACCGCCGCCAAGATATCTACTGGCGGGGCATGGTGGGCGGCAGCGAGAAAACCGGCGTGGTCGCAAAATCGTCAGGGTTACTTTTTCCGGTGAAGTGGCACGAGCCATTCGGCATCGCGGTGATCGAAGCGCTGGTGTCGGGAACTCCGGCGCTGGTTAGCCCCTTCGGTTCGCTACCGGAGCTGGTACCTCCGCACGTCGGCAAAGTATGCGGGACGGAAACGGAGTTTTTCGAAGCGGTGGAAGAGCTGCCGAAGTTCACGGCGCGTCGTTGCCGCGATTGGGTTTTAGAAAATTTCGATTATCGACAGATGACGGAAAAGTACGAGCGGTACTACGAGAAGTTGTTGGCGGGAGAAAGTATGAATGCGGTTACTCCCGCAGCGAAGGCGGCTCCGGAGGCCGGGTGCGACCTCCCTCGGTGAAGTAGCAGAGTTCTTTCCAGGTCATCTGCTTCAGCTTTTCATCGTAAATCTGACAGCGTGGAATCGGCCCCGCGTACAAGTGCACGCTGACCGCCGGTTCGTTCGAGGCATTGGCGATGGAATGAATTCCCTGATTGTCATCGATGTAAACCAAATCGCCCACCGAATGCGTTTCGGTCTCGCCCTGACAAGTCAGCCCCTTGGTGCAGTCCTGCTCCGGGAACTCATAGTTCCGGAAAGTAAGGGTCCCGCGCATCATCCACATCCAACAGCGCGAGCTGGCATGGTCGTGAATCGGAGTGCGGTGACGCGGCAGCCACGTTAGCACGATCAATTCGTAGAGGTCCGACCGACTGACCAAGTTACGCCCGTAGGTGTCGCTGCGATAAAAGGTAAACGGCGAAAAAGCGGTCGATTCAAACGGTCGATCGCTGAGGAACCGGGTAACGGTTTCCCCTTTGAAGTCCTGCTGGCCTAGGCCCCGCAGAAACTCCAGAAACTCTTGAAGTTTGACAGGATTCATCGTGGTAGACATAAAGTTAGCATAATTTTTTTCTAAAGAGGGGATAAAGCATGGGCAAACATGGCTATACGAAGGAACTTTTGGTCCTTCCGTTCGATCATCGCGCATCTTTTCAACAGAAAATGTTTGGCATCATGGGAACCCCCACGCCGGAACAAACGAAGCTGATCGCCTCGTATAAGACTTTGATTTACGAAGGTTTTTGTAAAGCGGTCGCTCGCGGTTTGCCGAAAGAAAAGATGAGCGTGCTGGTCGACGAACAGTTTGGCTATGAAGTCATCGAGCGCGCTAAGAAAGACGGCGTCACCCTCTGCATTTGCGTGGAAAAAAGCGGCCAAGACGAATTTGATTTTGAATACGCCAACTGGCGCGAGCACATTGACCGGGTGAACCCGCAAATCGTGAAGGTGCTGGTTCGGTACAACCCGGACAGCGACAAAGAAACGAATATGCGCCAGGCAGCCCGCTTGGCCGACCTTTCCCGTTTCCTTGAGTCTACGAACCGCAAATACATGTTCGAGCTGCTGGTTCCCGCGACCGAAGGCCAGCTGGAAAAGTGCAAAGGCGATAAAAAGATTTACGACGTAGAGATGCGTCCGAAGCTGATGGTGCAGGCGATTCAGGAACTGCAAGGTGCCGGCATCGAGTGCGACATTTGGAAGCTCGAAGGGCTCGATCGCGAAAATGATTTCCAAGCGGTTTGCAGCGCGGCTACGGCCGGTGGCCGTGACGAAGTGGCTTGCATCCTGCTCGGCCGTGGCGAGAACGAACAGAAGGTTCGCGAGTGGCTGACCGTTGGCGCCAAGGTTAAGGGCGTGGTCGGTTTTGCGGTCGGACGGACCGTGTTCTGGGAACCGCTGAAGGCGTTCCGCGAGAACAAGATCACCCGCGACCAAGCGTCGGAAAAGATCGCCGACACGTACACGGGCCTATGCAAGCTTTGGATGGACATCCGCAAGTAATTATCATGGCGAGCGAGCGCCCGGTCATTGCGAGCGCAAGTCTTCGTCATTGCGAGCGAAGCGAAGCAATCCCGTGGCATGAGATCCAACGTCGTGGTTCCTGTTCCACGGGATTGCTTCGCTCCGCTCGCAATGACTAGATCTTCTTCGTCTTCAACAGATCATCAATCTTGCTGCGCACGGTCTTCGGATCGAACATCGGCAATGAGCAGCGGCCTTCCGTGCACACGAATAGCGCCGCCTTCGGAAGATTGGGATACGTGACGTCGTTGCGCGGAAGGTTTCCTTCCTTCTTGTCCCACCATTCGATGCGGCGGTAGTTCGCCGGGTAGGACAAGCCAGCCTGGAATAGCGCCTTGGCGTCGGAGTCTGCCTTAGCCCCCACGATCGTCAGATGCAGCGGCGGGCGGGTCAGCTCTTCATCCGCCAGCAACGTTCCGGCAGTCGGCATTTCCACGGCGAGCGATGGCTGCACGAGGTACCGCATCGCCTGCTCGGCCATTTTTTTGAAGGCTTCGTTGCCGGTGTACTGAAATAGCCGTGCGCCGAAGCGGGCGACGCGGATGTTCTCCATGCGATCGTAGTCGGGCTTTTGTCCCGGCAGTAGCGACGAGGCCGAAGTTTTAAAACCAAATGGCTTGCCGTTTACCGAGACCGAGAACTCCTTGCTGAGAAACTGAGCCGCCTTCTCCGCCGGAGCGAGCCACTTCTTGTCCCCCGTCACTTCGTAAAGGCTGAGCAGCGCGCCGCCCATCTCCAGACTATCGCCCAGGTAAGGCCCGGCCACGTCTTTCTCGTCGTGATGGAAGCCGCCGTCCTGACGACCACGGTTCTTCACGACCCAGTTCGCCGCATTTTCGGCGAGCTTTAGATCTTCAGCGTTGCGGCTTACCGCGTAGAGCGCGGCGAGCCCCTGAATGAACCATCCGTTCTCGCGCGCGTAGACGTGCTTATCGATGCTCGGAATTCCCTTCGCGCGGCGTTCTTTGTCACCGAGCTTGAAGTACTTTTCGCTGTGGGTGCCCTTAACTAGGTCCGCATCCATGCTGGTGTAAAACGCCTGCTCGGGGCTAAGTAAAAAGCCGGTAAGGAATTTTTTAACGTCGTTGGCGGCCTGTAGGTATTTGGGATCGTGGGTGATGGCGTAACCGTAAGCGTAAAGCACCAGGTTTTTCTGCTGCGCCCAAGCGATCTTTTCAAAGTGCGCTTCGTTCCATCCGTCGACGGAGTACTGGTAAACGCCGCCCCACACGGGGTCTATAATTTTGATCGCCTTGGTTAGCGCATTGGTCCCCTGCTTTGCGCTAACCTTGTCGCCCCGTAGGCCTTCCAGCAACGCCAGCTCTTCGCTGGGGCCGAAGAGAAACTTATGCACGTGTCCCCAGCCGCCCTGTTGGGGATCGTGCTGCTCCAGGTGTTTCTTTTTCATCTGCTCGCGCACGTTTTTGGCGAGGAACGGACTCTCCGGAACTTCCGGCTTATCGTCAGCGGTGGGCTCTTCCGGTTCCGGCTTGGCGATGAGCCTCTTTAGCAGCACGATCATTTGCTCAGGCGGAAAGAAGCCGGCGCGTTTGGCTAGCTCACGCCCCGCGCCGTCGAAGAAGATCGTAGCGGGCCAGCCCCAGTCGGCGTAGCGTTTGGAAAGGTCGGGCCGCGAATCCTGGTCTACACGGATGAGCAAAAACTTTTCGGTGAGCAGCTTTTTTACCTCGGGATTGGAGTAGGTCTTCTCCTCCATCACGTGACACCAGTGGCACCAGACGGCTTCTAGATCGAGGATGAGAAGTTTGTTCTCCCGCTTGGCCTGCGCAAAGATCTCCGTCGACCACGGCTGCCAATTCAATTTTGAGTTGGCTGAGTTCGCGAAGGCGTGAGCGGAAAAAATAACTGCGGCGAGAACGAGCCTAGTGATGGTTCCCTGCACTTTGAACCCCCGAGATGATTTGTTGTTGTGCCCAACTCTGAAACCATTGCGAAGCGCGCTTCTGCGAAACCTTGCGCCGCTCGAACTCCGCTACGAGCATTTCTAATGGTTCCCCGTCGCGAATCAGTCCGAGAATTACCGACTGCGCCTCGGGAATACGATAGTAGCTAGCGTCCCCATCGGCGTCCCGGAAAATTAGCCAGTGGCGTTTTACTTTACCGCGCACGGGCGGCTTACCCTTGCGGATGCGATCCACTTCGTAAAGGGACTCGAATAAACGCACCGACGGATGGAGAACGAAGATCCCCTTGGTGGTGATCGGATCGTTCGCGCGTGGACTAGCCACGTTCTCGCACACGAATAGATCCCACTCGTACCGCGCGAGTTCCGTGAGGCCGGGCTTCCTTTTCCACGGCGACGTTTCCTTTAGATACCGGGGAAGCCGCCGGCCAACTTCGGCGAGGCTGGCGTACCGGGAAGGGTACCTCTCTAAAAATTGACGGCAGAGCGTTTCGAACTTCTTTTCCCCGATGGATTTTTCCAGCCACGAAAAGTCTTCCTGTAAGGACTCGTGAATGCGGGCGAAGTAAGCGTACTGGTAGATATCGAGTCGGCGATCGTAAGGAATCG
>JAYUBV010000632.1:0-3311 GCA_043740655.1 Pseudomonadota bacterium
AGCGCCCAGATTAAAGCGATGAAACAGGTCGCGGGTAATCTTCGTCTGACGTTAGCGCAGTACCGCGAAATGGCGGCCTTCGCCCAGTTCGGTTCGGACCTGGATAAAGCGACGCAGGATCAGCTGACCCGCGGTGAGCGCATGGTGAACCTGTTGAAACAGGGACAGTACCAGCCGCAGACCGTGGAACGGCAGGTCGTATCGATTTACGCCGGTAACACTGGCCGTCTCGATAAGCTCCCGGTCGATAAGATTGGCGAATACGAGAAAGGGCTGTCGGAGTTTATCGAACAGCGCCACCCGGAAGTTTATAAGTACATCCGCGAGAAGAAGGCGATCGACGATACGTCTAAGCCGATGCTCGAAGCGGCGTTGAATGAGTTTGCGAAACAGTTTGCTTGAGGTTGATTCTTTAGAGAGCACGAATGGCCACTCTTAAAGACATTAGAAAACGTATCCAAAGCGTCAAAAACACGCGCCAGATCACGCGCGCCATGAAAATGGTCGCCGCCGCGAAGCTGCGCCGTGCTCAAGATGCCGTCGTGAATGCGCGCCCGTTCGCTTACCGCATCTACGCGATCCTATTGGGGCTTGTGGAGCGAGCCAAAGATAGTCCAGAAGGACTGGCGCATCCCTTGCTCGAAGTTCGTGAGGAAAAGAAGATTCGCGTGGTGATTCTGGCGGGCGATCGCGGCCTTTGCGGTGCTTACAACGCCAACGTCTACAAAGCCGCGGCTCGGTTCATAAAAGCTAAGCAAGCGGCGGGAATTACGGTCACGGTGGATACTATCGGACGTAAGGCCTACGACTATGCGAAGAAGCGTTACACGTTGGGCGAACACCACGAGGGGTTGTTGACCAAGTCCACGTATTCTCGCGTATCCGGGGTGGCGGAAAAAATTCTTGCCGAGTACATCGCGGGGAATGAAGACGCCGTTTACCTCGTTTACAACGAGTTCAAATCGGCGATTCAGCAGACGGTGGTGACGGAACGGTTGGTTCCCATTTCGACCGAAGTACCCGATGGCGTGGTCGCCCTGTGGACGAAGAACGAAGCCGAGCGTTTGAAAGAAAAGATTTACGAGCCGTCTGAAGAATTGATTTGGAACGAACTCGTTCCGCGTCATTTCAAGATGCAGCTATTCCGCGCGGTTCTGGAATCCGTGGCGTCTGAACATGGCTCGCGTATGTCCGCCATGGAGAACGCGACGAAGAACGCTTCGGAAATGATCGAGATTTTGACTTTGGATTACAACAAAGCCCGACAAGCCAGCATCACCAAGGAACTCATGGAGATCGTGGGCGGCGTCGAGGCAATGCGCTAATCCGGCTTCGCCGTGAGGCTACGCCGGACGTGGTTTTTGAATTAGGAGAGCAGTGATGGAACAGTTCGGTGAAATTACTCAGGTGATCGGACCCGCGGTAGACATTTTGTTTCCGTCTACGGCGCTCCCGCCGATTTATAACGCTTTGAAGGTTACGAACCCGAGCTTGGGCGCGGAAAAGGATAACCTCACTCTAGAAGTTGCCGCGCACATCGGCGACGGAGTAGTTCGTTGCATCGCGATGGACTCGACTGATGGTTTGACCCGCGGAATGAAAGCGCGCGATACAGGCGCCCCCATCATGATGCCGGTAGGACGCGAAGTTCTTGGCCGCATTTTGAATGTCATCGGAGAGCCGGTGGATCAAATGGGTCCGGTGACCGCCAAAAAGTTTTATCCGATTCACCGCCCGGCCCCATCGTTCGAAGATCAGTCGACCCAGGCCCAGGTGCTGGTGACCGGCATCAAGGTCGTGGACCTGCTCGCCCCTTACGCCAAGGGCGGTAAGATTGGCCTCTTCGGCGGCGCCGGCGTAGGCAAAACCGTTTTGATTATGGAGCTCATCAACAACATCGCTCAGCAGCACGGTGGTCTCTCCGTGTTCGCCGGCGTGGGTGAGCGTACTCGTGAAGGGAACGATCTTTGGGTGGAGATGAAGGAATCCAAAGTTATCGATAAGACCTGTTTGGTGTACGGCCAGATGAACGAGCCGCCCGGTGCGCGTCTTCGCGTCGCTTTGTCGGCTCTGACCTGCGCGGAGTTCTACCGCGATGAAGAAGGGCAGGACGTTCTTCTGTTCGTCGATAATATCTTCCGCTTTACCCAGGCGGGCTCGGAAGTGTCGGCGCTACTGGGACGTATTCCTTCCGCCGTAGGTTATCAGCCTACGTTGGCGACGGAGATGGGCCAGCTCCAAGAGCGCATCACCTCGACGAAAAAAGGTTCCATCACGTCGGTGCAGGCTATTTATGTGCCGGCCGACGATTACACCGATCCTGCTCCGGCGACCGCGTTCGCGCATTTGGATGCGACGACCAACTTGTCCCGCGCGATTTCGGAAAAAGGTATTTACCCCGCGGTAGACCCTCTAGCGTCCACATCGCGTCTGCTGTCTCCCGAAGTGGTCGGTGACGAGCATTACAAAGTTGCCCGTGACGTGCAGAAGATCCTGCAACGTTACAAGGACCTCCAGGACATTATCGCGATTCTCGGTATGGACGAGCTATCGGAAGAGGATCGTCAGACGGTTAACCGCGCCCGTAAGCTGGAACGCTTTCTGTCGCAGCCCTTCTTCGTAGCCGAACAGTTCACCGGTAATCCCGGTAAGTATGTTGAAGTGGCCGACACCGTTCGCGGATTCAAAGAGATCCTCGATGGTAAGCACGACGACATTCCTGAGCAGGCCTTCTACATGGTCGGCACGATCGACGAGGCCTTCGAGAAAGCCAAAAAGGTCAACTGACATCCCGCCCTCGCCCCTTTGGGGAGAGGGCTGGGGTGAGGGGTGGCACGCTCATACGTTGGCGCAGCGCCCCGCCCTCACCCCAACCCTCTCCCAGAGGGAGAGGGAGTAAGAGGAACCCTCGCCCAGAGGGAGAGGGAGCAGTTGCACACGCTGCGCCAAACAGAGGAATTGACACATGGCAACCCTGCACGTAGACGTGGTCTCCGCCGAAGGCAGCATCTTCTCCGGTGAGGCGAAGTTCGTGGCGCTGCCGGGCGAAAGCGGCGAGCTCGGCATCCTGCCGCGCCACACGCCGCTGATCACCCGCATCAAGCCCGGGGCCGTGCGCATCGAGCGCGCGGATAACGGTGAAGAGGAGTTCGTGTTCGTCGCCGGCGGCATTCTCGAAGTGCAGCCGGGCACGGTCACCGTCCTGGCCGATACCGCGATTCGCGGCAAGGATCTGGACGAGGCCAAGTCGCTCGAAGCCCGGCGCCAGGCCGAAGAAGCGATGAAGAATGCGAAGAGCGACATCGACTTCG
>JAYUBV010000633.1:0-3302 GCA_043740655.1 Pseudomonadota bacterium
TCGCTCAGATTTTTGCCCGAGCCGGACAGCTTTTCGCCGGGAGGAAGTTGGCCGAGAAGGTAATCGTTCGCCGGGGTTCGGCCAAACATCTCGGCGTAAAGGGAGGCCGCCACGCTGAACACGTCCGACGCGCTGGTGGAGAAGCCCCGAAGCTGTTCGGGGGCGGAGGTAAAAAGGTTGAGCTGAGTCACGGCGCCGAACGGTTTTACTCCGTCGAGATCGCCCAGTTTCCAGTGATCGTTGCCGTCGTCCTTCACCCGTAGAAAGTTGGCGGGCTTCACGTCACCGTGGTTTAACCCGAGCGCGGCCAGGTCTCCAATTGCCGCTAAGGCGTCGGCGAGGAACTGCTCGTTGGAGGTCACGCGGGACGAGAAATCGGAGGAGGAAAGTTTGGTAGAGAAACGAAATTCCTGGTTCCCCGAGGCCGAGCCTTCCGCCACGTCCATTTCGATCGCGCGGTAGGCCTTTTTGCCCGGCCCCTTTGGTGTTGTTACGGTGGCGGAATAGCGGGCGGGATTGAAGGGCAAGAGCGACGCGGGTGGAGGACCGACGGCGGCCATCGTCACTCGATCGTACCCGTTTTGGGGCATCACCCACCGTTTCCCTACGAAATCCAGCTCTAGGGGAATGAGCTTCACCGCTTTTTTGCCGCGGTAAATGTCGCCTTCGTAAGCGTCGACTAGGTAAACCGCCCCGAAGGAGCCGTGGCCCAGCATGTCGTTGACGAGGTAGTGGGGGCCGCCGTTTTCGACCACTTCGATGGTGTCGCCCTCGCCGTAGTAGCCGGGGGCCCGGGAGGGCTCGCCGAACGCCGTTCCCGCGATTAAGGCAAACCAGACCAGCAGGGGGAAGGACGTTTTCATCGCTCCCCTATTTTAGGGCTAAGCCCCTCGATTACCCATGGAAAACGTCGTCGTCGTGCACAGTGCCGCGAAATCGGCGGACTTTTCTTCAATGCGAACAACGTCCACCGTCGGAATACAGTGGCCGCCAAGCGCCGCTGTGTAAGAACGAGGCGGATCGCGCGCCGTGCAATCGGGCACTTAACGCAATCGCCCGCAAAACCGAAAAAAAGTTCGTCACCAGTTTAAGAACTATACAGCTGTTCACGTTTGGCTCACCGCTTGCTCTTAGATAGGCTTACGGGGAACGGGAGGGACGTATGGGGACGACTTTCAAAATCTTTGGGGGAGTAGGGGCGACGGGGAGTTTGTGGTTGGTGGTCGCGCTTTGTTTGGGGGGCTCGTCACCGGCCGTCGCTAAATCGAAGTGGATGGTGGAGTCTAAGCACCTCCGTTCGTACGAGCGCGCTAAAGATTGTTCCGTGTTCAAGTCGGTTGCCTGGCACGCGCTAGAGGACCAGCGCCGTCGTGAAAGAAACGCCAAACAAATTGAAACGCTCGTGAAGGAACGCCGTGTGACTTTGGAAAAATGCGGCGTTACCCGTGGTTTGCCCACGACGAAGTCGATGGACAACCTAACCGACGATGAAGACCGGGCGCTCGCCGAAATGTGCCCCGGCCCCTACGCCAACTGGCTGGCTCCGGGTTACCGGCTCTACAGCATTCGCCACGAAATGCGCGAGTACGACGATGCGCTGGAGACCATTAAGGTCGTCTTGAGGTTCCGCTGCGCGGAAAAAGATATTCGTGAAGTGAAATGGAATTTGCCGTCAGAAGTCGAAACTGAGAACGCCGCTGCCGGGTCTATCCCGGCTGACCGGCCCAGCGCGTACCTCGACGGCGAAAAAGATGCCGAGTCCTTGTCGGGACCTACGGCGAAACTGACCACGCCGGCGACGACCGAAGAGGTCGTCACGGCGCCGCAGGCCGCCGTGGGCGTGTCCGATGCAGCGCCGGCCAAGCCAGCCATGCCGGAGCTTCTGGCTCCGCCTACCGCCGAGTTCGAAAAGGCCGTAGAGTAGGCTAAAGCCAATGCGACTCTACGTACTCGTCAGCCCCACCCATTCCCCCCTCTTTCAGAACTGGTTTCTCCCGTCCCTGAAAGAGCACCACGGCGATCGAATTGAAGTGCAGGTCCGCTACATTCCTCAGCTGTGCGCCTCGGGCCGTTACAAATCTAAGGGCTGGACCACGGCGATGCTCGAAAAGCTATCGCTCATCGAATCCGCCATCCTTGAGAATTGGCGCGGCGAATTTATTTATTCCGACGTCGACGTGCAGTTTTTGGGCGACTGCCTGCCTGAGCTAAAGGGCCTTTCCGCCGACACCGATCTCTTTTTCCAGAGGGACTCTCCGGACGGTATGTTGTGCGCCGGATTTTTCTACTGCCGCGCCAACGAGCGCACGCTGGCATTTTGGCGGCACGCTGCCGAACGCCTGAAAGCCGGAGAGTTCACCGGGGATCAGGACGCGGTCAACTCATTGATCCGGGGCCGATCGTCCTGGCGTAGTCGAGTAGGTAGGCTGCTCGGATCGCCGACCATCGCCCGGCCCACGTTCGCGGTTCTTCCCGATTCCTTTTTCAGCGCGGGTACCTTCACCGGAAGACTCTGGAATCCCGGTGACAGCGTAGTGCTTCCTCATTGGCCCCTCGTTCACCACGCTAATTGGACCGAAGGCATTGCGCACAAGATTGCATTGCTCAGCCACGTGAAAACAGAGTTGGAAAAAGCGGGTTCGTTGATTGCCGCCCCGCACGGCTCCGTGCGACAATCTCAGGGTGTTCTACCGTGCCCGAATCCGACTTAACCGCCTAGTTTCGCCGGCCGATCTGCTCCTCTTTGTAGGATTGGGATCGCTGATTTACGCCCTAATGGGGGTGGCGCAGGAGTGGACGAGTCCCTTCCGTCCCAAGACCGAAATTAGCCTCGATAATCTGTCGCTCGCGCGTTACTCGTTCTTTTCGCTGGTGCGCGTAACCGCGGGGTACATCATCTCGCTAGCGTTCACGATCTTTTACGGCTACGTCGCCGCCAAAAACCGCCTGGCCGAGCCGATTTTGATCTCGCTGCTCGATATTTTACAGAGCGTGCCCGTGCTGGGCTTCATGCCCGGGCTGGTCCTCGCGTTGGTGAACCTCTTCCCCAAGAGCAACGTTGGATTGGAGCTAGCCGCCATTGTGATGATCTTTACCGGGCAGGGCTGGAACATGGTCTTTAGCTTCTATTCGTCGCTTAAGAGTGTGCCCACGGAGCTAGGGGAAATGACCCGCATGTTCCACCTTTCCAAATTCGAGAAATTGAAAACCGTTGAGCTTCCGTTTGCGACCAACGGTCTATTGTGGAACAGCATGATGTCGATGGCGGGCGGCTGGTTCTTCTTGATGGTGATCGAGTCGTT
>JAYUBV010000634.1:0-3299 GCA_043740655.1 Pseudomonadota bacterium
CGTAACGACGTAATTTGTCGCTCGGACGTCGCTCCGCTAGCCACTCCCCGTTCAAAGCGATTGGCATCGTCGTTGCTCTTTACTGCCGGGGAAGGCCAGGAAGTATCGTGGGGGTACCGTGAGCATTTTTATCCGCTTCAGTAATGTAGTTTTATTCTCGGCGCTTTTAGCGCTCACCGGATGCGGTGACGACAAGGCAGCTGGAACGGCTCCGCCGCCGCCGCCGGGTACACAGGGGTCGGGTAAGTGGACGGCGCAAGAACTTTCTACGACAACCGAAGCCTGCGCCAAGGGTGGGCAGCAGTCGTTGGGCAACACGGTAGAGGCCTGGCGCATCTACTGCGGTTGCATTTACGGCATCGCTTCGCAACGGTGGACGATTAAGGAATTCAGCGCCAACTTCAAAACTGATTTCCAAACGCTACGCGATGACAACAGCCACGCTACCTGCATCAGCAAAGCGGCCGTGCCGAACTTCTAAATAAAAAAGGCCCGTCTTGCGACGGGCCCTTCTCGGCCTTACTAAGCTCTGCGCAAACTTCCCGCGTAATTCCTTTTCGGTTCAGCCCGTCTTTTTGAAAGGGTTGATCAATCCTTTTTTGGCAACGCCAGGAGGGTTGGCGGTGCCGGTGCCCGTGACGGGAACCGTGCCCGGAGTCGGAGCTCCCGTAGGCTCTACCTTGTGGAGGCCCGAGTGCTCCGCCATCGCCTTAAGATCCTCGTCCAACGAAAGTTCCAAACCCCCTTCAATCGTCAGATCCAACTCTCCCGGACTAGCTTCCGCCGCCGGAGCGCGGGGCGGGGCCGCCACTTTCGGAGGAACTATCGGAGCTGCCTTAGGCGCCGCAATCGTGGCGGGCTTCGGAGGTGCCGCCACCGCCGGCTTCACACCGGCTGCAATCGGAGGAGGCTTGGGCGCTGCCGCCACGGCCGGCTTCGGGACCGCAGGTTTGGGAGGCGCGGCCGGAGCATTCATCGGCTTTGGTACGAAAGCGCCACCGGCGACCGGAGGCGCGCCCGTCGTGGCCTTGAAACCAGCCAGCTTCGCCGGAGGCGGCGGGGCCGACGGAGGCTTGGCGGGACCGCTGTGCCCTTTGCCATCCTTCTTCGAAGGGTCCTCTTCCATGTACGGAGCCGCCTCTTCTTCGTTGATGATATTATTCGCGATCATATCCTTCAGGTGCTGTTCCATCAGGATCATGCCTTCGCGACGACCCGTCTGAATGACTGAGGGAATTTGGAAAGTTTTGCCTTCGCGAATCAAGTTTGAGATCGCGTGATTGGCGATCATAATCTCGTAAGCCGCCACACGGCCTTTGCCGTCCTTTTTCTTACACAACACCTGCGAGATAACGCCCATCAGTGATTCCGCAAGCATCGCGCGGACCATGCCCTGCTGGTTAGCGGGGAAAGAGTCGATCAAACGATCCACCGAGGCGGCGGCGCCGCGAGTATGCAGCGTTCCGAACACCAAGTGGCCCGTTTCCGCGGCGGTCAGCGCGAGGCCGATGGTTTCGATGTCGCGCAACTCACCAATCAGAATCACGTCGGGATCTTCACGCAGGGCATATTTCAGGGCGTCGGTGAAAGTAAGACAGTTCGTTCCGATCTCACGCTGACTGATCAAACAGTTCTGGCTGGGATGAATAAACTCGACGGGATCTTCGGCGGTCAGAATATGGTACGGGTACGTGATGTTGATGTGGTTCAACATCGCCGCGAGCGTCGTTGATTTACCGGAACCGGTAGGACCGGTCACCAGCACCAGCCCCTTGGCCAATGCGGTTAGTCCCTGAATCGCGTCCGGTAAACCGAGCTGTGCCATCGTCGGAATTTTCGACGGAATCGAACGAATTACCGCGGACATTCCGCGGCGGGTGTAAAAAATGTTGAGGCGGAAGTTGGCTAGCCCCTCGACGCCGTAGCTTTTATCGAGGTTCTTTTGCTTGATCAGCTTCTCGTGCTCGTCCTCGGAAAGCATCTCGAAGAATAGCACTTCGATCTGTTCGTTAGTCAGCGGTGGGGCATCCATCGCCACCAGATCGCCGTCAATGCGGAACCGAACCGGTTCGCCCGACGAAAAATGCATATCGGAGGCGCGATTGGCCATTCCGTGTCTCAGGTATTGGTCGATTTGCATGGGTCACCTAATGGGTTTCTTTTTTAGCTTTTCGGACGAAAATAGGAAAAACCTTAAAGGACCAAGCTCTTGCTCGATACCGCCTACGTTTTCCGGTCAGCCCAGGAGATAACGGGCCTGTACGATCACCTGTTTGGGGGGCTATTCCTCATCTGGGGTCTCCCCATTGCGCTCCAGCTGGCCGTATTTGCGAGCCTCCTCGTGGGCATAGCGGCCTGCCTCAGGCACCGGGAGAAGCCCGAAATCCGTTGGGAACGACTCGCACTGGGCTGCGCGTTGTTGGGCTCTTTCGCCTCCGTCCTACTGACGTTGAACACGTGGGATGAACTTTTCACCAACTTGCGTCACGCCGAGCACTGGGCAAATGATGGGGTGTTTTCCTACAACCGCTTTCACCCCATCGAAGGCACGGTGGACTTCCTCTTCTACTTTTTAGTGGGCGTGCTCCGCCGCGTCGGGGTGCCGGTAGTGGAAGGCGCTTTCCTGTTGAGCCTGGTCGGTGGCTGGCTCGTCATAGCTGCGGCGCGGCAGGCTTTGCGCGACGAGCAACGCGCCGACTTGATTCCCGTGACTACGCTCGCGATGGCCTTTTTTCCGCCGCTGCTTTTCAACTCCGCGAGCGGCTTTTCGGCGACCTTATTTTCAGCCGCCATCCTATGGAGCTTGGTCGCCGCCTTGCGTGCGGGTTCCCGCCCGCTACTCTGCTTCCTCTTAGCGGTGATTCCCCTCATCCGTTTCGAGGGGCTCTACTGGACACTGCTGCTAGCCACATATTTAATTTGGGGAAATCACGGCGAGAAGTTGAGGCGGCGAATTGCGGAATTGGCGATCGCCCTCGTGCCATTTGTCCTCATCTCCGTGTGGCGCTTTCAAACATTTGGCAACGTGGTCCCCACCCCCGCGCGTTTCAAAGCTACGTGGGGCAGTCCGTTCTTCCTGGGAATCGGACTCACCAATCTAATGAGCGACGTAGTCGCTACGGGAACGTTGGCATCCCTCGTCATCTTGTTCGTAACGTACTGGAAGCGGGGGCAGCAGCGCCAACGTCTACGAATCCTGGCCCTGCTTCCGATATACGTGCTGCCTTACTACTTGACCGGCGGTGACTGGTTCCCCAGTTGCTGGGGACGGTTTCTGTTACCGTTATCAACGACAGCTT
>JAYUBV010000635.1:0-3289 GCA_043740655.1 Pseudomonadota bacterium
CCCCAGACCTTTTCCGAATTTTCCGCCGCGCTTTCTCCGAAGATCAGCGACTCAGGAATGGCATTTACTTGGGCCACCTGAGTTTTTAGAAAGGCCTCAATCCGCGCATTCCGTTCGGACTGCGAAAGTTTCGTAAGGTTGCCTTGGGTGAGCGTGGGATCCAGCTTGTCGATCGGATACAGTACGGCATTGCCATTGGTATCGATCTTTTCCAGCATCGCGGCCGGTGCCTTTTCGGGCAAGGCGGCGAATGACGCGGAGACGAGAACGAGACTCATCAACGCAGTAAATAAAAACAGAAAGAATCGGGGATCTGATTTCATGGCGAACTCCCTCATGAGGACGACGGGCACGAATCTCCGCACGACCTTCGCGCGGACGACGCAATTAGGAACAGCGACGTAACACTTAGGACCGTTTTTATAACGACTCCTAGCGATGAACGGCGGCTTCCAGTGATGAAACCACTTCAAACGCCACTTAGCCCGTTACGCCATAAGGAGATGCAAACCCGGTACCACTTGGAACCGCGTTGGGACTGCTCAAAGTATGGCTCATACGGGGCAACTGGAACACGCCTTAGTGGTGCCGGCCTCGGCTCTCGTGGCCATATTGATGGTGGATGCCGTGTTCATGCACTTCAGGGTCAAAGATCCCTTGCAGAAGTCGGGTCCGGCATTGGCGGTGCTGGCGATGTGCCTTACCCTTTGCCTATACGCTTAAGGGCGTTCTGGCGGGTTGGGTGTTCCTTACTTTTCGTTGCTCATCGCATCGAGCGCGGCCCACCGGGCGTAAAGTTTGTCGATGTTAGCTTCCGCGGCGGCGATCTCCGCGCAGAGCGCGGCCAGTTTGCCGGAGTTGGATTGGTTCTCGGATTTTTCTAGATCCGCCTGCAGGGCCAGGAGTTTGTCTTCGGCCTTGGCGAGGGTGGCCTCCATGCCCGCTAGCTCGCGCGTCTCGTTGTAGCCGAGCTTCTTTTTCTTGGACCCTGGCCCGCCGGCCGCCGCGAACTCTGCCTTGGCCGCCACTTTTGCGGCGGCCTTGCGAGTTTTCCGCCATTCTTCCCACTGCGCGAGATCGGCAAAGGTGACGATCTCGGAGCCTGTGGTCGGCGACGGGAAAAATCCCAAAATTTGGGTTGCGACCTGGTCCAAGAAGAAACGATCGTGGGTCACGAGAAGGACCGCGCCTTCGAATTCGTTCAAACACTCTTGCAGCACGTCCAGCGTTTGCAGATCGAGATCGTTGGTGGGTTCGTCGAGCACGAGAAAGTTCGTTTCCTGTAGCATCAAGCGCGCGATAAGAATTCGGCTCTGCTCGCCGCCGGACATGCGGCCGACCGTGAGTTCACGTTGTTCCTTCTTAAACAGAAAACGATCGAGGTACCCGTTGATGTGAACCATCGAGCCCCGGTAATTCACGTGCTCACCGTGCGGGCACAGCGTTTTGGCGAGCGTCAGGCTGGGGTCGAGCGATTCGCGGTTCTGCTCGAAGTAAGCCACTTTCAGTAAATCCGCGCGGTGGACCTTGCCCGAGTCGGCTTGCTCTTGCCCGAGCAGGATGCGGATCAGCGTGGACTTGCCGCAGCCGTTGGCGCCGAGTAGGCCGATGCGCGTGCCGGGCCCCAGAAAAATATCGGGCGCGTGGAACAGCGGGCGGCCGTTGATGGACTTACGCACATCGATCCCCTCCACGAGGCGCTTGGGCCCCTTGGCGCTCGCTTCAAAATCGAGGTTGGCGGTGCGGTACTGATTACGTGAAGACAGCTCATCGACCTGCGCCTTCAGCTCTCCGGCGGCGTTGATGCGCGCCTGCTGTTTGGTGGTGCGGGCCTTGGGTCCCCGTCGCAGCCATTCGGTCTCACGCCGCAACGTATTTTTAAGCGAAGCCTCTTGCTGGTTCATCGTGTCCAGCAGCTCAGTCTTACGCTGAAGGTAGTCGCGGTAGTTGCCGGTAACGGAGAGAAGGCCGCCCGGATTGCGCGGATCTAACTCGATGATCCGCGACGCCACTTTCTGCAGGAAGGCGCGGTCATGGGTGATGGTGACGGTGGCAAAGCGCGAGTTGGCGATAAAGTCCTCGAGCCACAGGATGCTTTCCACGTCCAAATGGTTGGTGGGTTCGTCGAGCAGCAGCAGGTTCGGCTCTTTCACGAGCTCCGCGGCTAAGGCCACGCGTTTTCGCCAGCCGCCCGATAGCTCGCCGACGATACGCTCACTCCACTCGGTGAGGTCCAGACGGGACAACCACTTCCCGGCGATGGCGTCTCGATCGTCGTGGTGAATCTTGGGCACGGCCTGCCGTAAGGTGGCCTCTACGGTTAGCCCAAGCTCGAGCGCCGGGACCTGGGGTAGGTACCCCACCGTGGCGCTGCGGGCGCGGGTGAAGCTACCGCCGTCAGCGTCTTCGAGGCCGGCTAGGATTTTCAAAAGGGTGGATTTTCCGGCGCCGTTGGGGCCGATGAGGCCAATGCGTTCTCCGTCTTCCACGACAAAGTTAAGCCCCGAAAAAAGGACACGGGCTCCGAACCCCTTCTTAATGTCGTTCGCGCTTACCAAAACGGGCATCGGGGGGTTTTAACTCAACGCGCGGAGGTTGCACAGGGGGAACGGGGCTTACTTAACGACGAGCCGGCGGATTTCGGACGGGGTTAGCGGATGGTCCGGCGGCATGGCTCCGCTAGCGACCAAGGTGGCAAAACGGGGCTTTTGGCGGGCCGCCGCGAACCCAAACTGGGGAGCCTTGGTGGTGGCGGCGGCCTCCGGCATCTCGTGGCACTGCTTACAGGTCCTGGCCCAGATCCGCTCGGGAACCGCGGAGTCGGTCCGGAAGGAGGTCAACGTGATGGCCGGCGTGCGTTGCTTAAACTTTTCTTCCGCGAGGGCCTGCATTTTTATTGCGTCCAGTTGGTAAGTAGACCCGGGTTGCAGCAGCGCCTTCAGCTCCGGATCTTTACCCAGCAAAGCCTCCAGCAGCTGCCACTCCCACGGCGTTCCGTTAAGGAACGTATTCGTGAGCCCCCCACGAAAGTTTAAGAACCAATCGGACGTATCGATGCCGCGCGATTCGAAGAGCGAACGGAACACCAGCGCCTGGGCGACGTCGGTCTGCACGGTGATGGGCTTTGCGATCGTCTGGGCTTCTTTCATCTGATCGCCGGTGTAGTAGCCGGTAAGGCCGTTCAGCGATTCGGGAACGTACCCTTCGGGACTAAACCGTTCCCCGTCGTGGCTGCCCAGGTAACCGGCGATCACGTACTTGAAACGATCGTAATCTTTAGTCTGTGTGA
>JAYUBV010000636.1:0-3284 GCA_043740655.1 Pseudomonadota bacterium
TGGGCGGGGCAGATACAAGGTGTCAGCTGGCTCCCAACAAGCTTGAAAGGTAGCGGTCACAAGCGAGCGCGACTTTTCAAGCTTGGAGGGAGACTGACACCTTTGCTCCGCGTCAAGCTTGGAGGGAGACTGACACCTTTGCTCCGACACAGCTCACTGGCTAGCCGGTTTCCGTTGCGCCACCGATTTTACGTCGACGAGGTAGCTCTTCGTATTGATGCAGCTCCGAATTTGCTCGGAAGCATTTGCCGCCGTGAGGCTCCCCTTGTCGGTAAAGACGACGGTAAAGCACTTTTCGTAGAGTGCTTCTAGGTAGGCTAAGCATTTCTCGTCCTGATCGCAGCTTCGCTCGGCCAGTCGATTCTGCAAGCAGTACTGAAGTTTCCGTTTATCGGCTCCAACGAAAAGACTTTCCGACTCCCCCACCGCCCGACGGGCGCAGATATCCACGGTGGTCCGGAGATCCGAAATGCAGCCCGCATCGGCTTTACAAAATTGACTCACCGTCTGCTGTACGGTTGCGCGCGTCGCAAACAGCAGCGTCCAAAAGCGAATGTCACCGCGAAAGAGAACGGTGAGGATCGCAAGAACCAAAAAAGGAATTAAGAACTTCGCTCGTAGCACAGTGCCTCGTCTATAATAGGTGCATGCCCGACATCGCTCGCAACGCCCCCCATTTTATTCCATGGCTCGCCTTGGTGGGAGTTTTTTGGTCGACCATTTTTTTGGAATTCCCAGGGATCAAGGCCTATTTAGGGCGCGGCTGGTTTGGTGGTTTCTTTGCCACGCTGCTTCTGGCGGCGCTCGGGCCAGCCCTTTACCTCGGACTCGGCGCATTACGGGGGCAGCCCTTCCCGTTGACCGCGGGCGGAATCGTCTTGAGCCCTCCCCCCTTCGCGCGCCCCTTCACTCCGCAGTTTTTTCTCCTCTGCGCGGCCATCGGGATCGTGGCCGGCCTTATCAAGTGGGCGCTCCTGTCCCGTTTCACCGCCGCTCGACGCGGGGTGGCCTTCGTGGTGATGCTGCTTACCTTCTCCACCCTGGGAACCACCGCGGCCGTCTCCGAAATGAGCGTGGACCCCGCTCGAGCAGTGGCCACGCTTTACCGCCTGGCCGGCGTTAAGAACCGTCAACCCGCGGGTAAAACGATGGACCCCATCCAAAACGCTCAGCCACTCCTCGACTACTACCGAAGTCTAGGAAAACAGACCAAGAAGGAGTAGCCGCTCCAAAAAAATTAAAACGTCTTCGCGTCGATCACGAACCGATACTTTACGTCGCCCTTAACCGTGCGATCGTAAGCGTTATTGATCTGGTCGGCGCTGATGAGTTCAATATCCGAGTAGATCTTTTTCTTCGCGCAGTAATCGAGCATTTCCTGCGTTTCTTTGATGCCGCCGATGAGCGAGCCCGAGATGTTCTTGCGGCCGAAAATGAGCGATGTCGCGGGCACTTCGTTCGGCTTCGGGGGCGCCCCGACCACGCCGAGGGTGCCGCCCACTTTGAGCGACGCCAGGTACGGTGCCAGGTCGATATTCGCCGAAACGGTATTCAGAATGTAATCGAACTTGCCGGCCACCTTGGCGAAGTTGGCCGCGTCCTTCGTCATCACGAAGCCCTTGGCCCCAAGACGTTTAGCATCCGCCTCTTTGCCCGAAGAGGTGCTGAACACGGTAACTTCCGCGCCCATGGATTTTGCGATCTTAACGCCCATGTGGCCCAGACCGCCCAGGCCCACTACGCCGACCTTCATCCCCTTCTTGATCTTGGCGCGTTTTAGCGGCGAGTAGGTCGTAATTCCCGCGCATAGTAACGGCGCCACGCTAGCCAGTTTCAAACCTTTTTTCAGCTTCAGCACGTAGCTGTCTTTGACCACGATATGCTGTGCGTAGCCACCGTACGTCGGTGTCTTACCGTCGAGCTCTTTGCTGTTGTAGGTAAATACCGTGTGGCCGCCACAAAACTGCTCTTCGTGATTTTTGCAGTTCGCACATTTACCGCACGAGTCCACGAAGCAGCCCACGCCGACTTCGTCGCCCTTCTTAAAACGCTTTACCTTTTTGCCAATGGCGATGACCTTGCCCACAATCTCGTGACCCGGCACGAAGGGATACGCAGTGGGACCCCACTCGCTGCGCGCGGTGTGAATGTCGGAATGACAAATACCCGCGTACTGAATTTCGATGACTACATCGTTTGGTTTCGGATCCCGGCGTTCAAATGTGAACGGCTGGAGCGGAGCGGTAGCGGAATGGTTGGCGTAGCCTTTGGTCTTGATCATGGTGGGTCCCCTTGGAAGTTTCAATTAAGTCGGAAAGAAATATGGGGATTCAGGGGCGATTTGGCAATAAAGGCCTTTTACCCTATGATTAAAACTCTATGAGCGCTTTAGCCCTTTCGGCCGAGTCCCAAGAGTTCCTCAACCAAAACATCGAACAAGTAGAAGACCTCGAGATTCTGCTCCTCGTGCGCGGTAAGCCTCAGCATGAGTGGAGCGCAATCGAGGTCGGACAGCAGATCGGCGTGGACCCGATTTCGGTCGGCAACCGCCTGATGCGCCTGTACTTAGATGGATTCTTGAACCATCCCGACTCCGCGGGCCGTTTGTTCCAGTATCGCCACCGTAACCACTCCAACCGGGTGGAGCGCTGCCTCAACGAGCTGGCCGATGTCTTCGCCAAATCCCGCATGGAAGTCGTGAATTACCTTGTGATGCGTCAACGCCGTCAGTTCAGTCAGTTCGCGGATGCTTTCAAGGTCCGAGACCGCAAGGATGGCTGAGGTCGTCTACGTTCTCTGCGCGCTAACCAGCATCGGCTGTACGGTCCTTCTCTGGATGAGTTACCGCAAAAGCGGAATGCCGCTTTTATTCTGGAGTGCCCTTTGTTTTGTAGGGTTGGCGCTGAACAATATTTTTCTGCTGGGCGATCTCGTCTTTAAGACCGAAACCGACTTCGCCATCCCCCGCAACTTATCCGGCGTGGTGGCCCTAAGCCTTTTCCTCTACGGCGCGCTCTATAGCCGCCAACGCTTACCGGGACGGCACTGATGTTGTTCAGTACGTTTTTGTCCGGGGCCTTTATGATGGGACTCGCCGCCGCGGCGTTGGTTTTTCTGGCCTCCTGGCGAGACACGAAGGACGATCTGTTTCTGTACTTCGCGATTGCCTTCACGCTGATGGCCGTCGAGCGAATCCCGTTGGCGCTATTCCACCAGATGAAAGAGCCGCATAGTCTCGTTTATCTCCTCCGTCTGACCGGGTTTGCTTTCATCCTCTTCGGCAT
>JAYUBV010000637.1:0-3276 GCA_043740655.1 Pseudomonadota bacterium
GGAGGAGTCGGCCCCGAGATTTCATTTGCGAGAAGTCGGTTAGATTTTTGGATCGCCCGTTATTCGCGGCAGACCGTTAATTCATCGAGAGCCGTGGCGGCCTTCTGCCGACGCGCCTCCAGAGGCCTGGGATGGCTAAGAAGGCACATCGCTTAAGACAGATCCAAGCGGGGGTCCTGTCGCTATTGCGTCCCCATACCTTCGGCGCGTCGCCACCGCCGGATCCAAATTTTGGTTCGGACGCCCAGGCTTGGTTAGACGCCCACGCTTACGCGCAACGAATTCACGCTGCTTTGCCTTTTTTAGTGCAGACGGATCGGGCACCCTGGGCGAAAAATGTTCCCCTGGTGGCGCGGGCCGCACTGTCGGATTCACTCCACCGCGAACGCATGTTGCTGGCGCTACTCGACTGGGAGTTGGAAAAAGCGATGGAAGTCGTGTCGCGCGCCAAGGTGCCCACGATTGTGCTTAAGGGCATGGATGTCGGGCGGCGGCTCTACCCTGATCCGGTTTTTCGTCCGATGACCGACGTCGATCTCTTGGTGCGGCCCCGAGATTTTTCAAAAGTTGTGTCGCGTTTTGAAAGTGCGGGGTTCGCGGCCGTGGGGCCGCAGTACCCCGGCCGCTTTCGGGTTGAACTTTCGCGCGGAGAAAATCGCCCGGTCGTGGAGCTTCACAGTTTTTTGCTGAAGGGGGACAACGCTGAGACGATGAAAGGGATCTGGAAGCGTGCGGAAGAAAGCGATCGACCCGAGCTGCACCGGGCGTCGGTACTTAGCGATCCCGATCAGCTCTTTTACCTCGGCGCCCACGCGGCGGTTCAGCATCTGATCGAATCCCCGATATGGCTTAACGACCTTCACTTTCTCCTAAAACGGATCGAAGTCGCCGGCGATTTCGATTGGCCTAAGTTACTGAAACAAATTGAGTCCCGCCGCTGTTACACGGCCTTTTGGTTTTTATTTTCGATACTCAAAGACTGGGGCAGAACTGCCCCCGCGGACGTCATCGCTGAACTCCACGACCAAGTGGCCCCCGGCCGCCGCGCGGCCCTGTCCGTACTCGCCCCCGTCGAACGCCTATTCCCTTACGCTGGCCGCGGTTGGACCTGGATGTTGTCGGGAAGGTTCTTAATGAAGGACAACACGCTCGGCGCGGTACGGTACGCGATTGAACGAGAGGGGATCGCTAAGGTGTACCGACGCCTCGCCCGCGGTTAACCGAAGTATTCCACACCGGGCTTGAGCCTTCTGCTTTCCTAGTGGAGAGAGCGAAACAGTTGTATGCCTCCGAAAACAGAGGTTTCGTGCTCGGTAACGCTTACCATTTACCCTTTTCAGAGGGCACTTTTGATGCGGCCTTTTCGGTCGCGGTCTGGCATCTGTTAAGCGATCTGCCAAAGGCTGGCGGGGAACTCAGCCGAGTTCTGAAAGCGAATGCGCACTTTCTAATTATCACGGCGAACCCGGGCGCCTACTCTGTGTGGACTGACCTGTACAAAGACACTCAAGCAGACGGCCGCCGATTTCGGGGCACCATGAACCTCGACGACAAATCGGTGTCACAGGACACGTTATACCTGCATTCCCTTGATGAAATTGCGCAATCGCTTGAGGCCGCGAGCCTTAAAATTGATAAGACTGAGACCTTTCGAATGTCGGAAAAATCCGGAGGACAGGAATACTATCTTTCGATCGAAGGTCGAAAAGTTCCCACGAACTTAGGTTTAAGGCTTAATCCTTAAGGACTAAGCCTTAAGGATTCGCCCCAAAGGGGCGAATGGTGGGCGATACAGGGATCGAACCTGTGACCTCAAGCTTCGGAGGCTTGCGCTCTATCCAACTGAGCTAACCGCCCATTTAAGGGAAGCAAAAGGGTTAACACAGCCCCAACCAAAAACCAATTCCGGTCCTTTAGGCGCCTTCCGAACGCGCGAGCCTTGGCGCAAAAATGGGCCGTAGAGAGGCGGCGGAGGACTTTTTACGGTCGTTTTAGTGCACCGGGCGTCATCCTCCCGCTCAATTCCCCCGGCCGGGAGGTTGCACTTTGGGCGGCCGGGGCGATGGCATCGGGCCGTCATTAATGGTTTGGGGGGATGGCGTGGTTAAACTTACTCGGTCTTTTTCTTTCTTTTTGGTCTTGGTCCTTGCCGCGTGCGGTGGCGAATCGGGCAAAGTTAAATACGACATCAAAATCCCCGTAAACGATCCCGCCAAATTGTCGGCCAATGTCCGCACGATTTATGACTCGCTCGAAGCCGGCAAAGAAATTTCTTTCGACGAAATCACCAACGCCCTGGCGAAGAGCCACGCTTCTTTCTACACCAACGGTTCCGCCAAGGTTGGCGAGATGTTGTCCCTCGTGGACGAAGCTAAGCGGACCGCGCCCGACGCTGACCCGCACAAGCGCAAAGTCCAATACGAAGCGTGGCTAGCCAAGAAAAAAGGTTCGACCACCGTTTACAACTCTGAAGCAAACACGCTTTTCCACTTTCTGCTCGAAAACAAAATGCAATGTTACTCGGGTACGGTGCTGAACCAGCTTGTGAACCGCAAGGCTACCGCGGCAAAAAACTTCCGCAACGAAAACTGGGTGGCGATTTTTGAATCGGGCCACATCCTCACCGGCTACCTGAAGCAGGTCAGTGGAAAATGGAATCTGTTCGGTGTCGAAACCACCGCCGATGGTTTGGCGCAGGTTGAGTACGGCCCCGTCGATGCGATCTCGAGCGAGGTCCGCATTGTCGACGCCGAGTACTGGGCGCTGACCGAACTTTTTAAATTCGAGCTCAAGGACGCCCTGACCACCGGTAACGCGATTCTCGAGTACACGTCCAACCGTTACGGTCTGGGCAACAAGTACATGCGGATCGAAGGGACGCAGGCGGCAATCACCAAGATTAACGCGTCGCCGTTCAGCTTCGGAACCGCCGATACCACTCCCGGCAACCGCGCCCGCGGCAAGTTCGACAAACGCTCGCGTGGTTCCATCCTAGGCGGCAACCCGAATCCGTTGATCGCTTCATACCCCGACGTACCGGGTGAGAAAGAGGCGATTATCGCCGAGATCAATTCGCTAATTAGCGTCAAAGGCGCGCTGCCCCTTAGCCTGCCTCCGGCCGGAACGTTTTGTTCCGAATATATGCGCTATGCCTACAACGGCGGCGCATCGGTCTGCTCCGCCGAAGGGGCACCGATCGACTCGTTGTCGGGCCACGCCGCTTTCTATCTTCCGTACGTTTCGGCCGAGGGGCTTGGCGAACTGCTGAACGCACTT
>JAYUBV010000638.1:0-3274 GCA_043740655.1 Pseudomonadota bacterium
TCTGACCCAAGCTTTTTTTCAGGCGGGCTACGACGTCGACACGATCTCGACCGCACCGTTCGATGCAATGACGCAGGTGCCGGGCTGTTCGGAAGAAAAGGCGAGGGAGCTTCAAACGGCGGCGAAGGCTTACATTGCTTCGGGCACCTATACGACCACCAGGGATCGTATGGCGGCGGCCGAGAAAGAGGCCAGCAAAGGGCCTAAGCAGTCATCCGATGCTTTATTTGAGCGCCTGAAAGCGGAAGTAAAAGCGCATCAGGAAAAAGAAAAAATTCAGGAGAACGCCCAGGCGGCCCAGGCCGCCAACGGCGGAACCGGCGAAGGGGCTTAACCCCATTCACGGTAGGTCGTTTGGTCTTTTACGAGAGTTAGGGCAAGGAAACTATGGCGACGAGAGTTATAAAGAGCGACGCGATGAAAATTAAGGTCTACGAGCTCGCAAAAGAGCTGTCGATAGACGCGCAACATCTAGTTGACTCGGTTCAGCGACTTGGCATCGACATCAAGAACACCATGAGCATTCTGGGTTCAGAAGAGGCCAAAGCCGTGCGGGACTGGGTGAAGAAAAATCGCCCGGCGCCGGTTAAGGCCGCTGCCCCACCGACGACGACCGCGAACGGAGTCACCGAGAAGCGCGTTGGCGCCACGTTGATTCGACGTCGTGCCGCCGAGAAGGTCGAAGCGGCCCCCGAAGTTCAGGAAGAGGCGCCGGTTGAAGGGGCTTTGGAAGCGCAGGCCGAAGAGTTTATGGAAGAGACGTCCGCTCCAGAAATGGAGATGGTCGGCGAGCAAGTTTCGGAGCAAGAAATCGTAGCGGAATCGGCTCCGACCGCCGAGGCTCCGGTCGCGGTAGCTCCCGTGGCAGTGGCTTCGGTCACGGTGGCCCCAGCGGCCCCCGCCGCTCCGGTGAAACCCGCGGCCCCGGTAAAGCCGGCGGTTCCGGTTGCGCATACCGCTCCGGGTGCCAAGAAGGTCGTTACGGTTACGCCGGTTCCCCGCCGGGCCTATCCGTCGATCATCAAACGCACCACTACCGAAAAACATTTGGGCGAAACGATCGGACCGAAAATGGATCGTCCGGTTCGGCCACCCGCTGCGAAAACGGACGCCAACGCGCGTCCGAAGCCGGGCGCCGGCACGACAACCTCCACGGGCACGGGCTTTGGCCTTCGCCGCGTGAAGGAAGTCGAGATGGCTCCGCTCGTGGCCGATCCCTCAAAGGACAAGAACAGTCGCGGTAAATCGGGCACGCGCACCGACGGCGCTGGGGGCGGCAAGTTCCGCAGCACCGACTATCTCAAACGCGAATTGATTCACGCGACGAAAAAGCGGCGTAACGCCGTCTCTCGTCCGCTGCTGAAGACCCAGCTTACGACCGCCGCGCAACATAAGCGGGTGGTCCAAATGGGTGAAACCATAACTGTCGCCGATTTGGCGAAAGAGATGGGCGCCAAGGCCGTTCAGGTCGTCAGTAAGCTGATGGGCATGGGCGTAACCGCCACTATGAATCAGGCGATCGATCTCGATGCCGCCACGCTGGTTGCGCAGGAGTTCGGCTTCGAAGTGAAGCAGGAAATGTTTAAAGAGGCCGACTACGTCACCAATGTCGACATGTCGCCCGAAAATCTAAAACCGCGCGGTCCGGTCGTTACGATCATGGGCCACGTGGATCATGGAAAGACGTCGCTGTTAGACGCCATCCGCAAAACGACGGTCGCGTCCGGCGAAGCGGGCGGTATCACGCAGCACATCGGCGCTTACACGGTCAACACACCTAAGGGCAAAATCACCTTCATCGATACTCCGGGCCACGAAGCCTTCACGGCGATGCGCGCCCGCGGAGCTAAGGTAACCGACATCGTGATTCTGGTCGTTGCGGCGACCGACGGGGTGATGCCCCAGACGTTGGAATCGGTAGCCCACGCCAAGGCAGCCGGCGTTCCGATCATCGTAGCGGTCAACAAGATCGACATGCCGGATGCGAATCCGGAGAAGATCAAGCAAGTGTTGGCTGGCCATGACCTGAATCCGGAAGAGTGGGGCGGTGACACCCTGTACGTTCCGGTCAGCGCTAAGACGGGCAAGAATTTGGATCAGCTGCTTGATAGCATTCTGCTGCAAGCGGAAGTGCTCGAGCTTAAGGCGAACTACGACATTCCGGCTCGCGGTAGCGTCGTGGAGGCCCACTTGGACAAGAACCGCGGCCCAATCGCCACGGTGTTAGTCCAGCACGGTAAATTGCAGCCGGGCGACCTCATCGTATGCGGAAGCGTGATGGGTAAAGTCCGCGCCATGAACGATTCCTACGGCAAGAAGCTAAAGGAAGGTCTCCCCGGTGATCCGGTCGAAGTATTGGGTCGGACCGAAGTGGCTTCAGTCGGTGAGGAGCTAAACGTCATTCTGGAAGAAGAGGACGCAAAGGAGCTGGTTGCCGAACGTAACCAGGCCAAGCGCGATAAGGCTCAGGAACGGCCGAAACTCACGCTCGAGCAGATGCTCGCCGGTGGAGTGGTTTCGAACGAGAAAGAGTTGCGCGTCATCATGAGGGCGGACGTACAGGGCTCGGCGGAAGCATTGCGCGAGTCGTTGACCAAGATTGCCAGCACCAAGGCTAAGGTAAAAATTCTCCACGTAGCGACCGGCGGCATCGTCGAGAGCGACGTGATGTTGGCTTCGGCCTCCAAAGCCGTGATCTTAGGTTTCAACATCCGACCGGATCTGAAAGCCTTGAAATTGGCGGAAGCCGAGCACGTTGTGGTTCGCACTTACACCATCATCTACGACCTCATCGAGGACACGAAGAAGCTGATGGAAGGTCTGCTCGACAAGACCATTCGGGAGAAGGTCATTGGACGTGCGGAAGTCCGCGAAGTTTTCAGCGTACCCAAGGTCGGCGTCATCGCGGGTTCCGCGGTGCTCGACGGCAAGGTGCTGCGCGGTTGCTTCCTCCGTTTGTTGCGCGACAGCCGCGTAGTCTACGAAGGCAAGATCTCCTCGCTCCGTCGGTTCAAAGAGGACGTGAAGGAAGTTTCGCAAGGTTTCGAGTGCGGTATCGGACTCGAGAACTTCAACGATGTGAAGCAGGGCGATCAATTCGAAGCCTTCCTCAAAGAGGAGATCATGGGAGCGCTCTAAGCGATCTCGTGGGTATTTAACCATGCAGAGCAGCCGACGCAGTTCCAAGATGGCCGAAGTGTTGAGACAGGAAATTTCCCGTCTCCTCACGGCCGAAATTGAAAAGCCCGCCCTGGCTACCGCCTGGATCAGCCAG
>JAYUBV010000639.1:0-3274 GCA_043740655.1 Pseudomonadota bacterium
CCAGCTCGACCAGCTCAAGGTAGGCGGCTTCATTGCCCCGTTGGGCCAGGCGTACCTGGCTGCGGACCCAGGCCTGTTCGTCTTGAGCTGTGTTGAAGTGCTTCATGCCTATTTAGGACTTATCGGCAGTTCGGAGGCGGGAACTTATCGCCCCGCGCCACGCCCCCTGCCAAAAACAGCTAAGCTACTGAATTTACGATGGTAACCAGCCTAAAAAGGTGCACCCAAATGACCACGGCAACCTTTGACACGAAGAGCCAATTCGCCTATCACAATCGACGGAGGGTTTTTCAATGAAAACTTGGTTAGCGATTCTTTTGGTGAGTTCTTTTGCCCACGCCTCGATGGTCGAGTTCAGTGGTCCAATCGTTAAAACGGTGTCCGGCGTTGCCGTGCCTCAGGACGCGAAGGTGAAGTTACCTTCGGGTGACGTTTCTCTGAAATTGTCCGGAGCGGGCATCCGTTGGAAAGTGAAACTGCTTTTGAAGTTCAATGTGTACGTAGCTTCCAGCTACGTCACCGATGTGACGACGCTACGTAAAGCGTCTTCCCCGTCGGAAGGTATCCGTCAGCAGAAATTGAAAGTGCTACGGCTGAACATGCTACGCGCTTTGTCGGCGGCGGAAATCCGCCAGTCGTTCGAAGAGGCCCTGATCACGAACGGTGTCGATGTGGATGCCGAAGCGGTTCAGAGCATCTTCAATCAGTGGAGCTCGGGCGTTAAGGCCGGTGATCCCATCACGATGATTGGTTACGAAGAAAATGGCCAAGACAAAATCGCGATCGAAGTGTTGGGTAAGACCATCACGGCGACGGCGAAAAATGTCTCCTTCGACTTTTGGAAAATTTGGTTCGGCAAGGGTGATGCGGGAATTATGGCGCTCCAGAAAGAGCTCGTAGGTAAGGACTAACATGCGACGTTTAATCGGACATTTTAGTCTCTCGGCGTCGATTCTTATACTGTCCGCGTGCGGACCGATTCGTGACATGCAGACCCTGGTCGACACGACCAAGGAAATGAAAGAGCAGACCACGAAGCTGAACAAGGGAATGGATAAGACCAACGACGCCGTTCACCGGCAGGTTTTGGTCATCTCGCTCCAGCAGCTGACGGCTCCGGAAAACACCGAGAGCTTGCATACGCCAGCGCGCATGTTGCCCTTCGCCAACACTTTCGCGGAAGAAGCTACGACCGAAGAGCTGATCAAAGAGTTCCACACGTTGTGGACCGACGTTCAGTTCGGCGGCGAAACCACCAACGTTCCCGCGACCCCGGAAGACGTGCGACTGAAAAGCCGCAACGTTGCCTACCGCGCGGCTAGCGCCATCGCGGCGATGACGACGGACGAGAAGTTCGCGGAAATCGTGCGTACTAACATCGTGATGCAGAGCCGTTTTGAGGAGACCGCTTACGCGTTCGCCCTTTGCCGGTACGAGTTCACGAGTGAGTACCTGTTCAAGCCCGTGGTCGAAAAGACCAAGAAACTGAACCTAGATGCCCTGCGCAAAGCGGTCGGCTACTACCGCTCGATGAAGACGGTCGCGCAGTCGCCCTACACGGCCCAGATGTCTTTCGACATCGCGTCGTTTAAAGAAGAGGTTCAGGACGGCAAGAAGGTCGTGGTCGATGCGAAGATTGAGTTCAACGACGGCGAACGCTCGGCCAAGGCCAAGTCGGCCGCCCGCCGCTTCAAGCGCGAACTCTCCAAGTCCACCCTGGCCTTGCCGGAAACGCAGTCGCTCCTAAACGAGCTTCAATAACGTTCACGTCGATGGCGAAATTAGGTTTGCCCGGTACCGAGCTTCGGTACCGGGCTTTTTTTTGACAGACTTGCCGAACGCTTAGGGCGTGTTACATCCTTTGGGATGTCCCTCATCGTTCAAAAATATGGCGGCTCTAGCTTAGCCACCCCCGCGCACATTCAGCGGGCGGCCAAGCGCATCCGCAAACCCGCGAGAAGGGTCACTCCGTCGTCGTAGTGGCCTCCGCGATGGGTCACACCACCGATGACCTGATTCAGCTGGCCCAACGCACGGTGAAGAATCCTCCGGCGCGGGAAATGGACATGCTGCTCTCCACCGGCGAGCGCGTCTCGATGGCCTTACTGGCTATGTCTTTGGAGGAAGAAGGGGTTCCCGCCATTTCCTTCACCGGTTCCCAATCGGGCATCATCACCACCGAAGAACACTCAAACGCCCGCATCAAAACGATCAAACCGTTTCGTACCCAAGAGGCCTTGGCCATGGGCCGGGTCGTTATCATCGCGGGCTTCCAGGGGGTGAGTGAAACCAAAGAAATTACGACCTTGGGACGCGGCGGATCGGACACTACCGCGGTGGCGCTGGCCGCCGTGCTGGGCGCCGAGTATTGCGAAATTTTGACCGACGTCGACGGACTATTCACCGCGGATCCGCGCCTCGTCAAAACCGCGCGCCTGATTCCACACTGCACCTACGACGAAGGGGTGGAGCTAGCGACCCTGGGTGCCAAGATGCATCCGCGCAGTTTAGAGGTGGCGCGCAGGTTTCAGGTCCCGCTTTGGATCGGACCGAGTCAAAAAGACGAAATTAGCGCCGCGGCTAGAAGAGAGTTCGGCACCTGGATCGACGATAAAACGGAGAAAATAAAAGTGGAGACCGTTACCATTAAAGGCATCGCCTCGCTCGGCGAACACCGCTGGTTCGAAACGCAAGGGCCCGGCGATAAAATTCTGCGCGTGGCGCGCGATCTGCGGATCGTCTTGAAACACTGGCGGGAAGATGGCAACACTTTCCGTTTCGCGTGCGATAAAGAACGCGCGTCGCAATTGCGCGACCAGCTCGCCAAAGCATCGGTCGTCGTGGACGCGGAAACGGACTGCGCATTGCTGTCCGCGGTGGGCGACGGACTCGGATCCTGCCCCGACCTGCTGCCCCGCTTTTTGGGCGCGCTAGGCGATCGCGGCATCGTTCCCATCGCCCTATCGAGCGGCTCACTTTCGCTCACGGTAGTGGTCGACCTGCGCCACAAAGCGGCAGGCGTTGAGGCGCTGCATCAAGAGTTCATAGAGGAAGAAAAGGCGGCGAAAGAAGCCTCTGCTCAAAAAGAAACCCCACTCACGGTTAGGTGAATGGGGCTTCCCTAATTATTGATTCTGGAGGAGAGAGCTATTCGGCTCTCACCTCCGTACTATGGAAACGGACCATCGTACCACCCCCTTTCTTGCGCATTTAGCGCAAGGGGACTCGTAGGGGAAATCCCCTAAGTGTAATTGTAGCACCCGCCCTGGCCCCC
>JAYUBV010000640.1:0-3254 GCA_043740655.1 Pseudomonadota bacterium
TCCAGAGCGTCTTCCACCGTGACGAGCTTACGCTTCACGAGGTTCATTAGACTCTGGTTGAAGGTGATCATGCCGGTGACTTCTTGGCCTACGAGCATCGCGGATGGAATTTGGAAAAGTTTATTTTCACGAATCAGGTTGCGGATGGAGGCATTGGGCACCATTAGCTCGATGGCTAGCACGCGACCCTGCCCGTCCGCACGCGGCAGCAGCGCCTGAACCAGAATCCCCTCGAGCACCATCGATAACTGCAGACGGATTTGATCCTGAAAGTCCGACGGAAACACTTGAACGATACGGGTAATCGTTTGCGCGGCGCTGTTAGTATGCAGCGTGCTCATCACCAAATGGCCCGTCTCGGCGAGCACGAGTGCGGTCTCGATGGTTTCGCGGTCACGCATTTCACCCACGAGTACTACGTCGGGATCTTCACGAAGTGCGCCCTTTAGAGCCAGGGGGAAGCCCTTGGCGTCCTGCCCAATTTCCCGCTGGTTCACGATCGAGTTTTTGTGGGAGTGGATATACTCGATCGGATCTTCGATGGTGACGATGTGTAAATGTTCTTCGTGGTTGAGCGCATCGACCATGGAGGCCAACGTGGTCGACTTACCGCTACCGGTGGCGCCGGTAACGAGGATCAAACCGCGTGGCTTGCGCATCAGCTTATCGATTTGCGGCGGCAATCCCAAAGTCTGAAAACGCGGAATCTCGAAAGGAATGTGACGGAAGGCACCGGCCACGGCGCCGCGTTGAAAGTAAACGTTACCGCGGAAACGGGCGAGGTCGCGAATACCGAACGAAAAGTCGATTTGCTTATGCTCTTCGAAGTATGCCTTCTGTACGTCAGTCAAAACCGCGTAACACAGTTCCTTGGTATCGTTTGGCGCTAGCGTGTTCATCTTAGCCTTCAAGATGTGCCCGTGCACGCGGTACGTCGGCGGAGCGCCGCTCGTAATGTGCATATCCGAAGCGTTGTGCTCCAACATCGCCTTCAATAATTGCGGAAGTGACATCATGATTTGACCATGTCTCCGTCGGGTCGAGAGTTATTCAAGACCTCTTCCAGCGTAGTTTCCCCTCGGTAAAGCTTGAGCAGAGCGGATTGCCGTAGGGTCGTCATGCCTTCTTTGATTGCCTGCGCGCGCAACTGATCGGTATTGGCGTTTTTGACGATCATGTCGCGCAATTTTTCGGTGAGGTACATCACCTCGTAAATGCCCTTACGTCCCTTGTAACCTGTGCCGCCGCAGTGATCGCAGCCCTTACCCCGCTTGGGCTTAATGCTGCCCATCCACGAGTCCGGCACTTCCGCTTCGATGAGCATGTCTTTGGTCACCTTGGGATCGGCCATCGCGCATTTATCGCACATGGCGCGCACTAGACGCTGGGCCTGCACCAACGTGACCGCGGCGGTGATCAGGAACGGCTCAATGCCCATATGCAACAGACGCGTAATGGTGCTGGGCGCATCGTTAGTGTGCAGGGTTGAAAAAACCATGTGACCGGTCAGCGCCGCTTTCACCGCAATTTCTGCCGTCTCCTGATCGCGGATCTCACCGACCATGACGATGTCGGGATCTTGCCTCAGCAAAGATCGCAAGGCGCTAGCGAAGGTGAGTCCGATGGATTCCTTCACGTGGAGCTGATTCACGCCGGGGATGTTGTATTCGACGGGATCTTCTACGGTAGAGATGTTCACGTCAGATTGATTTAGTTCCGAGAGGGCCGCATAAAGGGTAGTCGACTTACCGCTACCGGTAGGGCCAGTAACGAGAATCATGCCGTACGGTTGGCGCGCTGCCTTGGCGAAAAGTTTGAGCTGATCCTCCTCGAAACCCATCGACATCATGTCGGGCACGGTGCCGCCCTGATCCAACAGACGCATCACTACTTTTTCGCCGTAAATCGTCGGCAAGGTGCTCACGCGAATATCGATCTTGCGGTCTTTGGTTCGGACCTGAATACGTCCGTCCTGCGGCAACCTTTTTTCGGAGATGTCCATCTGGGCCATCACCTTGATACGGGCGGGGGTCGGCGTCTTTAAATTGGGCGGCAGCTTCATCACTTCGTGCAATGATCCGTCGATTCGGAAACGCACGCGCGCCATCTGCTCGTAGGGCTCGATGTGAATATCGCTCGCCTTGCGACGAATCGCCTCGACCAGCACCTTGTTGATCATTTTGATCACGGGCTTGTCGCCGGAACCCTCGCGATCCACGTCAACGGTGTCCGCTTCCTTTCCAATCTCAAGCTGCGGAGTGTTCGTCTCCAAGTCCAACGAATCGGACCCCATCATGTTCTGGCCGAAATTGTTCGCGTCGAGCGAACTACCCAGCTTGTTATAGCTGCGTTCCGTGAGCGCCTTGATGGCGGATTCGGTGGCAATGTAAACCGCCACGTCGCGGTTACACAGAAAACGCACGTCGTCCACCGCCGCCACGTTCGTGGGATCGGAAAGGGCGATGGTCAGACGATTCCCTTCGATGCTCAGCGGAACCAGCCCGTGTTTTTCACAAAGCGAAATGGGAACCAGTTTCAGTAGCTCGGGCGGAACGGCCACCTCGTCGAGCGAAATAGCGGGGATGCCGTACTGCTTCGAAAGAAAGGTGGCGAGTACTTTCTCGTTGACGTGCCCCAACGCTACGAGGCTTGAAGACAAACGTCCGCCACGGCGCTGAGCGCGGTGTTCTAGAGCAGTTTTATGCTGCGCTTGGGAAATGATTCCCTGGGCGACGAGCAATTCGCCCAATTTTCCAGCTGACATAGTGGGGACCGGGGTTTCGTAGTTAGGCAGAGCGGTGCAGTTGAACTACCCCTCAATTATACCCTAGCCCCACCCGATGGTCGCAGCCATTTTTGAGGCGTCGCGGCACGGTTGGCGACTAAACCAACGCTTCCCCAGTCATCTCTTTGGGCTTGGGAACGCCCCAAATCTTCAGCATGGTGGGGGCGATGTCGCACAGGCTGCCCGCTTTGACTTTCCACTGCTTGTTTTCGGGGTCGATTACGTACAGCGGCACGGGAAAGGTAGTGTGCGCGGTCATGGGCAACCCATCCGGGTCCATCATCTTTTCGCAGTTGCCGTGATCGGCGGTCAGGAGAGCGAAGTCCCCGTGCTTTTCCACCCAGTCGACGATCCGTTTCAGGCAGCCGTCGACAGTTTCCACCGCGCGCGTGGCGGCCGTGAGATTTCCGGTATGACCAACCATGTCGCAGTTAGCGAAGTTGACCACCACGAAGCGCAACCCGCCCAG
>JAYUBV010000641.1:0-3243 GCA_043740655.1 Pseudomonadota bacterium
CTTCAGCAGGTCAAACTCTACGCGCCCGGTATGCAGATCCACCCGGGTGGGCGGAACGATCGTGCCGTTCTCCACGAACAGTTCGGCGCTCATCTTTCCCGACCCCGTGTACGCGCGGATGAATTTTGATTTCCGCAAAGCGTAGTTCAAAATTTCGTGGGACGCTACGTCGGCGCTTATCGTCGAATGAACGTCGAGGAAATAGAGTTCGCTCAGATCGTTTGCATTCGGCTGAAAGTCGCGCAGCACCACGTCGTGGTTCATCTCCACGTTCTTCAGCATGGCGTGACCGCCGTGTTCAAATTCTCCCGACACGATCCGAAAATTTGCGGGCCCGACCGTCACGCGCAGGTCCGGCACGATCTCAAAGCTTCCCGTGATGTGCGACACCCCCGTGAACTGCACTTCGTTGAACCACAGGTGGTTCAGGTGACGTAGCCGCACGTCACTCACGGCGATGCCCCACGGATGGGAAATGTCGGCGGGGTGCTTAGGCCGTTTATTGGGCAGTCCGGCAAAGATCGGCGCCAGAGGTGAGGGGGCCTTCCCTCCCTTGGGACGTAAACTGAATTCGACCTCCACCCCATCCGCGTGGGCAAAGTAGAACGAAATTTTATGCTCGAGCAGTTTGGGCAGGCTCAACGCCGCCGAGACGCTCTTGATCCGCGTGGTCCATTCCACGTTCCGATCCTGGTGGCGCAGCTCGAATCCGTACAGGTGAACGACGCCCGGAAGCAGCGATAGGCCGGCACGGTATTGTATGTGCCCGTCGCGCCAGGTGTTAACTAGCCCGGGCAACAGCCCCGTATTGAGCACGATCGTCACGACGATCGCGTGAAACAGGAAAACACCGAAGACGAGTCGAAGTAGAAAACGGGCGGGCGATTTCTTCGGTTCGTCAGGCATACGCTTAGGACCACTGATATAACACGCCCGGATATCTGGTCGCCAGGTACAAAGGCCCGGGGCTATCGATACGGCCGCCGACCCTCCCCGCTAGGCCCGTAAACGCCCCGGCCGGCGAGCCTTACGGGCTCCGTTACTCCGCGTTTGGTCTATTAGTCACGCAAAAAACAATTCTATGGTACTGGGCGTCTGAATCGGGCATATTGCCCCAACTTAAAACGCTTCCCCCATACGAAAGAAAACGTGATTTCGAATAAGACTTTCAAAGAGTTATCTCTGCCCGAGTCCTTAGCACTCGGCCTCGAGAAAATGGAATTTTTGGCCCCCACTCCAGTACAGGCCGCGACCATCCCCGTCGCCCTCGAGGGTAAAGACGTCCTTGCCACCGCCCAGACGGGTACCGGCAAGACTGGAGCCTTCGGTATTCCCATGTTGGCCCTGCTGATCGAGAAGAAAAAGAAGCAGGCCCTTGTGTTGGCCCCTACCCGCGAACTCGCGGCGCAGATTTTCCAACACCTGAAGAAGATGGCCACCGGCCAAAACTTCCGCGCCGCGCTCGTCGTGGGCGGTGAGTCCTTCCGCCGTCAGGAAATCGAATTGCACCGTGGCGTGAGCATCATCGTGGCCACCCCGGGCCGCCTGAACGATCACCTTGGCCAAGGCCTAAACCTAAAGAACGTGGACATGCTCGTGCTCGACGAAGTCGACCGTATGCTGGACATGGGGTTTATGCCACAGATTAAAGAGATCCTGCGCCACATGCCGCAGCAGCGCCAAACGTTGCTCTTCTCCGCTACGTTACCTGCCGAAATCATTCAGCTGGCCAACCAGTTTCTGAAAACCCCGGTTCGCGTTTCGATCGCCAACACCGCGGAAAACAAACTGCAGATCACCGAAGAGACGATTCACACCACTGGCCGCGACAAAATGGATGTGGTGCTAAATGAGCTGAACAAGCGCGAAGGCTTGATTCTGGTGTTCGCCCGCACGCAATTCCGCTGCGAGCATTTGGCGGATTTCTTGAACGAGCAGGGCCAGGATGCGATTAGCTTCCACGGCGGATTGAGCCAGGGGCAGCGTCGCCAAGCTTTGGCGCGGTTTAAAGACGGCAGCGTTCGCGTGATGGTCGCCACCGACCTCGCCGGCCGCGGTATCGACGTTACGGACATCATGCACGTCATCAACTACGACTTGCCGATGACCCGCGAAGATTACACCCATCGCATTGGCCGCACGGGCCGTTTCGGTAAGTCCGGAACCGCGGTGAACCTGTTGATGCGCGGAGATTTCTCCGGTGAACGCGTCATTCAGCACAAACGTCAGAGTCGCCCCGAGCAGACCGACAATCTAAAGAAACATTTTGGCTGGGACCAACGTCCCCAAGGGCCCGGTTACCAGCGTCCGATCCCAAAGCCGGCGCAGCGTGCTCAAGCTCAGCCGCAGCCGAAGGCGCCGCAAGTTAACGCTTCGGAAATGATCGACGAAAACCAGCTGTCGTTCGATAGCCCGGCTACCGACAAGACCATAAAATTTGCGCCGAGTTCGCCGAACACGGCGAAGCCGTCGTTCTCGCGTCCGAAGCAGGCCCCCGTCGCCAAGCCGCAAAAGCCGGTTGCCGCTAAGCCCGTGGAAACGGTGAAGCCCTTGGTTACCGCGGATGAAGCCCCCGTAGGTGATCCGGTCACAGCCCCGGTTCCCACTCGGGTGGACGTCCCGGTCACGCAGGAGATCCCACAGCCAGTCTCGTTCACGAATCCGACGGTAGCGATGGAAACGGTTCCGATGCCGCCTTCGCTCACTCCGGAAGAGGCTAAGGCCAAGTACGTTGCCGAAAAAGAGGCCAAGGCGAAACGCGATGAAGCCCGTAAAATTGCCCGCGCCAAGCACCTGGAATCTCTGGCGCAGTTCGAAAGCGAACAGCGGCCCGCGGCTCCGATTGAAGCCCCGGCTCCGGTTGAAGTTCAGGCTCCGGTAGCGGAAATATCGGCTCCGGTCGAAATCAGCGAGCCGGAAACGGCCGCGATGTACGAAATTGAAGAGACCGAAGAGACGGTTCCGATGTCGCCGACGCAAGAAGTGGCGGCGAGCGCTCCGGAACAGTTCCCGACTGCGGAAGCAATGTTCGGTGGTTCGGAGAAAAAGAAGAGCCGGTGGCAGAAGCCCGACGTTCAGGTCGAGCACCAAGTGCGTCCGCAAAACTATCAACGCCCCGATGGCCGTCGCGATCGTTCGTTCGGTGACCGTCCGCAGTTTGGTGGAGATCGCCGCGAAGGCGGACGTCCCGGTTCTTTCTCGGGTGGACGACCTCCGTTTCGTGGTGGAGATCGCCCGCAATTC
>JAYUBV010000642.1:0-10474 GCA_043740655.1 Pseudomonadota bacterium
CCGGTTGGTTTGGTTGGCGGAATGCCGGCCCCCATGCCCGCTTACAATGACATCGTGCGTATCAGAGTCGGCTACGGCGCGACGAACACCATGTTCAGCCCGAACGAAGTGCTTCGCCCGTACCGTGGCGACCTACTTCGCGTGTCGATCCCGGCTTACTGTGGTGCTACCACCATCAGCCAGATTGGCGCTTGGGGCAAAACGTTGAACGGCGGACAACGCATTCAACTTCCTCTACAGCTGGTTGCCGCTAATCCTGGCGTGGGCGTGAATGCTTATGTTTACCAAGTGAACGGCGGACAGCCGGCTACGGTTCGTGAAATCGGCTTGGCCGTGACCACGTTCAGCGCTTCGTGCGAAATCACTTTCGAGCAGGCGAATTCGAACAGCTTCGTTGGCAAAGACGAGTGCGATCCGACCATCGCGTGCCCGGCGTACGCCGACAACACCCGCTTCTGCGAAGCGCGTTCGAACTTTGCTTCGTACGTTGAAGATGCGAACGGCGGCGGCGACAATAGCTGTGCGGTCTCGCAGCGTCTGAAGATGCAGATCTGCCGCAACGGCCAGCTGCCCAGCCAGTTCCAGATCAACTGCCGCTAAGCAGTACTGCGACTCGTTAGAATTAACGCAGAGCCCGGTCCCCGCTAGGGATCGGGCTTTTGCTTTTTGTGAGAGAATAGAACTACAAGGCCGACAACCCCATACCCCCCACAGGTGACCAATGATGAAGCCACTGCTTCTTGCGTTGTCCTTTTGTTCCCTCGCGTTTTCCGCACCAGTCCCCCCTAAAAAATTCGATCTCCGCAGCATTAACGGAAAGAATTATGTTTCTACGGTCAAGAGTCAGCAGGGCGGAACCTGCTGGACCCACGCCGTGATGGCGTCGATCGAAAGTAATCTTTACCTGACCAACGCTTGGAACCTCGCCGGAGAGACCGGCGAGCCCGCGCTGGCGGAATACCACCTCGACTGGTGGAACGGATTTAATCAGCACATGAACCACGACGTGGCGCCGGAAACAAACGGACTCTCCGTTCACCAGGGCGGCGACTACCGCGTGGCCGCGGCGTACCTGGCGCGCGGCGGATCCGTTCGCAAAGCGGACGGCCAGTCGTTCAGCTCGCCCCCCCAAGAAAACAATGATAGTTACCACCGTTTCTACGCCCGCGACATCGTGTGGTACTCGGCGGGACGCGATCTGAAAAATATCGACGACATCAAAATCGCTTTAATGGAACACGGAGCGATGGGTACCGCCCTGGCGTGGAGCTCGAGCCTCTATAACTCGTCGTCCGGAACGTTCTACCAATCGCCCACCAACGGTTCCGAACCCAACCACGCCGTGACGATCGTAGGCTGGGACGACGGCAAGAAAACGCAAAGCTCGAAACCGGGTGCCTGGCTCATCAAGAATAGTTGGGGAAGCGGTTGGGGGAACCAGGGCTACTTCTGGATTTCATTCGATGACAAAGTGGCCGGCCACCATGACGAGATGGGGGCGGTTTCCTTTCAGAACGTAGAGCCGCTCACCTACTCGACCATCTACTCGCACGATCTGCACGGGTGGCGGGATACGAAACCTGAAGCTTCCGAAGCGTTCAACGCTTTCACGGCCACGGCGGATGAAGACCTGAGCGCGGTGAGCTTTTACACCACGGCGGACAAAGCGGAATTCTCGGTGACCATCTACGGGCACTTCGACGGCAAGTCGCTATCGCAGCAACTTAGTTCTACGGCCGAAGGCAATTACGCGCACAACGGTTTCCACACGATCGACCTCAATCTTCCGGTGCCACTGCGGCAGGGGCAGAAGTTTTACGTTTACCTGAAAATTTCCAAAGGTGGCCACGCCTTTGATCGCACGTCGAACGTTCCCGTGCTCTTGGGATCGTCCGAACGCGTGACGGTGAAGTCAAAAGCCGCCCCCGGCGAAAGCTTCTACCGAGCGGGCAGCACGTGGAAGGACCTCACCACCGACGATTCGTCGGCAAACTTCTGCATAAAAGCCCTGACTCGCAAAAACTAAGCTGGCGCGGTATAAGCGGCCGTGATTCAGAAGACCATCGTGGTGGGCCCGCTCCAGTGCAACTGCACCCTGCTGGCCTGCGAGAAAACTAAAGAAGCGGTACTCATCGACCCCGGCGACGAGGCGGATAAGCTCATTTCCGCAATCGAAGCTCTCGGGCTCAAGGTGAAGTACCTGCTGCATACGCATGCCCACTTCGACCACGTGGGGGCCACCGGCCAACTAAAGGCGGCCGGGCACGGAGCGGTTTGCCTGCACAAGGGGGATCAATTCATCTACGACATGCTTCCCCTGCAGGGAAAAATGTTCGGATTCCCCCTCAAAAAGGGACCGGCGATTGAAAAATATTTAGAGCACGAGGAGGACCTAACGTTCGGTGAACATAAATTTCAGGTTCTCCATACGCCGGGCCACAGTCCGGGCGGTGTTTGCTTCCGCGTGTTTGGCGGCGAGGAGAAGGAACAGCTCTTCTCCGGCGACAGTTTGTTTCAGATGAGCGTGGGGCGCACCGACCTGTGGGGCGGCGACCAGAACCTGCTCTTTAAATCCATCCGCGATCGCATTTTTAAGCTTGAAGGCGAAATCAAAGTCCACCCGGGGCATGGCCCCAGTACCACCGTAGGGTGGGAAAAGATGAATAACCCGTTTTTTAAATAGACCGCTTTCGCGGCATGCCGATTGCAAAATCGTTTTGCGTGAAAGACATCGTCAATACAACGCCCCGTGGCCTGTACTGCCCCGCCGGCGACTTTTACGTCGATCCTAGGGAGCCGGTCACTAAGGCCGTGGTGACGCACGCCCACTCCGATCACGCCCGGGAGGGAATGGGCCATTACTTCGCGGCGGCGCCGTCGCTCGGCATCTTGAATCGCCGGGTGGGCGAAGGGGCCATTACCGCAGTCCCATTTGGCAAAAAGATACAACTGGGGGATGCTAAGGTCTCTTTTCATCCGGCGGGCCACATTCTGGGCTCGGCGCAGATCCGCATCGAGGCCGAAGGCCAAGTGTGGGTCGTGTCGGGCGACTATAAACGAAGTGCCGATCCGTCGTGCGAGCCATTCGAAGTGGTCGAATGCGACACGTTCATCACCGAGGCCACTTTTGGATTGCCCATCTACCGCTGGCAGTCTGGACCTAAGACCGCGCGTGAAATTTTGGAATGGTGGGACGGCAATGTCGTCCGTAAGAAACCGTCCGTACTCTTTTGCTACTCACTCGGAAAAGCGCAGCGGATGCTGGCCGAGCTTTCCGACCTCACTTACCGTCGCGTGTTCACCCACGGCGCGGTCGAGAATCTTACCGAGGTCTACCGTGAAGCCGGCATTCGCATGCTCCCCACCGAACGAGTTACCGAAGATAAAAAACAAAACTTCGACGGCGAGCTGATCCTGGCTCCCCCCAGCGCGTACGGCAGTGCGTGGATGCGGCGCTTCCCCGGATCGGAAACCGGGTTTGCGTCGGGCTGGATGACCATTCGCGGTAACCGACGGCGGCGCGGTTACGATCGGGGCTTCGCGCTGTCCGATCACGCGGACTGGCCAGAACTGCTGCAGACGATTTCCCAATCCAAAGCCAAACGCGTGCTGGTGACTCACGGCTACATCGAGACGGTCGTGCGTTACCTGCGCGAACAAGGCTTAGATGCCGAATCGCTCGAGACCACGTACCAGGCCGAGGGGGACGCGTGAAACAATTCGCCGCGCTCTTTCAAAAACTCGATACCACAATGTCCACGCTGCTCAAGGTCGATGCCCTGCGAAACTATTTTCTAAGCGCGCCGCCCGAGGACGCCGCTTGGGCGTTGTACTTCCTGTCGGGTCGCACGCTGAAACGGTTGCTACCCACCGCCGTTCTGATCGAAGCCGGACTGTCCGCCAGCGCGTGCCCACGCTGGCTTTTCGATGAGTGCTACTCCGACGTCGGCGATATGGCGGAAACCCTTTCGCTATTGGTGCCCGCCGCCGCGGAGGCAGAGCGGGCGGAAATTTCTTTGCGCGCGTGGGTGGAGGACCGTCTGCTGCCGCTTAAAGGCGAACCGCCTGCGGAGCAGTCCGCCCGAATTCGTGCTTGGTGGTGCGAACTCGGCACGCGAGAAATCTTTTTGGTGAATAAACTTCTCACCGGCAGCTTCCGCGCGGGCGTTTCCCAAACGCTCGTCGTCCGGGCGCTGGCCCAGCGCGCCGATATATCTGAGGCGTTGATGGCCCACCGGCTCATGGGAAAGTGGGATCCTACCGCGGCGTTCTTCACCTCACTGGCTGAGAAAAAATTGGCGGAAAAAGATCCCGGCACGCCGTATCCGTTTTACCTTGCGTCGCCGCTCGAAGCTCCGCCCGAGTCGCTCGGCGGCGCGGAAGAGTGGTTGGCCGAATGGAAATGGGATGGCATCCGCGCGCAGGCAATTCACCGTGACGGAGCCGTCTTCCTCTGGTCGCGCGGCGAGGAGTTAATCACAGATCGATTTCCCGAGATTTCAGGTGAACTGCACCGGCTACCCCGGGGCACCGTACTCGACGGAGAGGTGCTCGCCTACGCGCAAGGCGCGGTGTTGCCATTCAGCTCGCTCCAGCAGCGCATCGGGCGAAAGAAGCTGACGCCCAAGATTCTTGAACAGGTTCCCGTCACCTTCATGGTCTTCGATCTCGTCGAGGAGAATGGTGAAGATCTTCGCGCACGGCCTCTTTCCGAGCGGCGCGCACGGTTGACGAAGCTCATCGGCGACACGGCGAGCTATCCGCACTTACAAATTTCTCCGCCGCTGGCCTTCCCGGACTGGAACGGCCTGGCCGAAACGCGAGCCGAATCACGCGAAAAAAGGGTGGAAGGGGTAATGCTGAAGCGGCTTAGCTCACCCTATAAAACGGGCCGCAAGCGCGGCGACTGGTGGAAATGGAAAGTCGAGCCATTCACGATGGACGCGGTGCTGGTCTACGCGCAGGCGGGCCACGGCCGCCGCGCCACGCTCTACACCGACTACACCTTCGCGATCTGGAAGGGGAAAGAGCTGGTCCCGATCGCCAAGGCGTACTCGGGACTAACTGATGTGGAAATTTTGGAAATGGACCGGTGGATTCGTAAAAATACGAAAAAAAAGTTTGGACCCGTGCGCGAAGTGCCACCCGAAAGAGTGTTCGAGCTAGCGTTCGAAGGGATCGCCCTCTCGCCCCGACACAAGTCCGGGTTAGCCGTGCGTTTTCCGCGCATTCTACGCCGGAGAGAAGACAAAAAGCCGGAAGATGCCGATAGCGTCGACCGCATCCAGGAGCTACTCCGTGCGCAGGCGTGAAAACGAACTTTGGAAAGAGCTGCGTGCGTGGTTTACCCACCGCGGCTGGAATCCTCTCGAGTTTCAGGAGGAGACCTGGAAAGCTATGCGGGGCGGCAGTAGCGGAATCCTGCATATGCCTACGGGCGCGGGCAAAACTTACGCCGTCTACTTCCCGGCCGTGATCGAGGCGGCGGCAAGCGGCACCAAGGGTCTTCACGTGCTCTATATTACGCCGTTGCGCGCCCTTTCCCGCGACATCGAAAAAGCACTGAAGGCACCGGTAGAAGAGCTGGGCTGGAACCTACGCGTGGAATCCCGCACCGGCGATACCTCCGCCTCCACGCGGCGCAAACAGCAGAAGTCCAAGCCGCACGTACTGGTCACCACGCCGGAGTCGCTGGCGCTGCTGCTGAGCTACCCGTCAGCGGAGGAGGATTTTAAGCATGTGCGCACGGTCATCGTGGATGAATGGCACGAGCTCATCAGCACCAAGCGCGGCAGTCTGCTCGAGCTCTCCCTTACCCGGTTGCGACGCTGGGCTCCGCGCTGCCGGACTTGGGCGGTATCCGCGACGCTGGCCAACGTGGAAGAGGCCGCGCGGGCCGCGGTGGGCAAAGACGCGGAGCCAGTAATCGTGAGCACGCCGCTCGACCGCGATATTGAGATCGTGTCGGTGCTACCCGATACCATCGACAAATTTCCGTGGGCGGGGCACATAGGACTAAAAATGCTGCCCAAGGTAATCACGGCGATTTCCTTTCAACATTCGACTTTACTCTTCACCAACACCCGATCGCAGGCAGAGCGCTGGCACCAGGCCATCCTGCTATCCAAGCCAGAGTGGGAGCCACTGGTCGGCCTTCACCACGGAAGCATCGATCGAAAAAGGCGCGAGGCGGTGGAAGAAGGCGTTAAGGAAGGTCGGCTAAAGCTCGTGATCGCGACCTCATCGCTCGATCTCGGCGTGGACTTGGCGCCGGTGGAGCAGGTGATTCAGGTCGGATCGGCCAAGGGAATCGCACGGCTGGTTCAACGCGCCGGCCGCGCGGGACACGCGCCGGGAAAACGTTGCCAGATCTTGTTCGTGCCTACCCACGCACTAGAACTGATCGAGATCGCGGCCGCCCGCGACAGCATTCGGGCCGGGGATGTGGAGCGGCGCCGTCCGATCGAAAAGCCGCTCGACGTGCTTGCGCAGCATCTGGTGACCTGCGCGCTGGGAGGGGGGTTCGTGCGCGAGCAGGCGCTGGAAGAGGCCAGGCGCGCGTTCGGCTTTCGCGATCTGAGCGAACAAGAAATGGACTGGACGCTGGCGCTGGTGAAGAACGGTGGCGGTACCCTTAGCGCCTATCCCAACTACCACAAGATTGAAGAGGTCGATGGGCGTTACGTCGTAACCGTACCTGCGATTGCCCGGCAGCACCGACAAAATATTGGCACGATCACTTCCGACGGAGTCATCGTGGTGAAGTTCCTAAAGGGCGGCAAGCTCGGGACGATCGAAGAGGCGTATCTGGCGAAGCTGCGCAAAGGGGACAAATTTATTTTTGCCGGGAAACTCCTCGAGCTGGTGATGATTCGCGACATGGTGGCGTACGTGCGCCGAGCCAAGGGCGACGTCAGCCAGACCCCAAGCTGGAACGGCGGGCGCTTTCCACTTTCGGCATCGCTCTCGCGCGCGATGCGGAGAAAGCTTTCTTCGGTGCGTGAAGCTTTTCGCATTTCCTCCGAGCCGCCGGTTCTGATGGAGCCCGAGCTACTCAAGGTGATGCCAATCCTCCGCACGCAAGCCGCATTGTCGGCAATTCCCGGCGACGATGAGATACTCGCCGAGACGACGACTACCCGGGACGGTGTGCACCTGTTCCTCTTTCCGTTCGAGGGCCAGCTCGTGCATGACGGTTTAGCCTCGCTGCTCGCGTACCGCATGAGCCGCGTGCGCCCGGTGACGTTTACGCTGACCGTGAATGATTACGGCATTGAGTTTCTCACCGCGGACAAGGAGTTTCCCTTCGACGCGGTGTTGGTGCAGGAAATTTTCAGCGAAGTGAATATCGTCGAGGACATTCTCACCAGCGTAAACCTATCGGAGCTAGCGAGACGGCAATTTCGCGAAATCGCGCGGGTAGCCGGGCTGGTCAGCCAAAACCACGCCGGAAGCGCAAAAACCACGCGCCAATTGCAGGCCAGTAGTTCCCTGCTGTTCGACGTGTTCGAGCGTTACGATCCGGAAAATTTACTTCTGAAACAAGCGCGGCGCGAGGTGCTGGAGCAGCAGTTCGAGCAGGCGAGGCTTCTACAGGTGCTGAGGCGTTTCCAGACGACTCCGCTCAAATGGATGACCCCGCCCCACCCCACGCCGCTGGCTTTCCCCTTGGTGGCGGCCCGAATTGGGACGCGAGTCTTTTCGACGGAAAGCTTAGAGGCGCGCATCGCGCGTATGGTGATGGGATGGAGCAAAACGGAAACGAAATCGTTATTGGCGGAGAACGCCTTGTCCTGATGCCGGACCGGGCAATGTACTGGCCCGAAAAGGAGACAGTGGTGGTGGCCGACCTTCACTGGGGGAAGGTAGAGACCTTTCACCAGTTCGGCATCCCGGTACCGGCGGCACTGTTCGACGACGACCTACACCGATTGACCGACGTGCTGATCGCGACCGGCGCGAAGCGGGTCATCGTGCTGGGGGACTTGATCCACGGACGCCGGGGCCTCACCCCCGACGTCGTCGGGCGGCTGGCCGAATGGCGTCGGCGATTTCCGGTGGAATGGGTTGTCGTGGCGGGAAATCACGACCGCAGTCTAGGCCAGGTGGCCGAAGCCTGGGATCTCGCCATCTTGACCGAGCTAAAGGAAGGCCCGTTTGCCTTTCGCCACGAGCCAAAATTCGAGGAAGGTGCCTTCACCTGGTGCGGGCACCTGCACCCCACGTTTACAATCGCCCGCGGTTTTGACTCGTTGCGTCTGCCGTGTTTTCACTTATCCGCGGAGGTCGGCATCGTACCATCGTTTTCGGCCTTCACGCGCGGCGTGAAGATGGAAAAGCGCCCCGGCGATAGGGTGTTTGTCATCGCCGACGCGGCGATTCTCGAGGTCTGAGACGGAGTCCTGGTCTGGCACTTCCGTTGCAATACTGATGACCGAACCAGTTAGGAGTTTGCTTGATCAAGATACAGAAACACCACGGTCTCATTTTATTTTGCGTTATCGCGTTTCTGATGGCGTGGGCCGTTTGGTCCTTCGTCTGGTTGCCGCGGGCGACTACGTCCGCCCTCGATCCGTCTTCCAGCCGTCCCTTAAGCACTCCGCAAACCCGGTAAGGCCATGAATTCCGCGCTAGCCCAAGTAGCCGCTGCCGAACTGGACCTTCTGGTCTCGCAACCGAACTACCCTTGTGTCGCAGCGCTACGCGTGCTTACGCAAAAAGACTTTCGGCTCGAGGCTTTTCCCGAACTCGGCTCCGCCGCTAGCACCGCCAGCCTCGCGGAGGGTCTTTCCCGATTCAAAGCCGAGCAGGCTCGCTCCCAAAGCCCCTTTCTGTCTTACCTAGCCGTCTTCGAGAGCCCGCAAAACATCGACGAAGTCGAATTTGAAAACCGCCTTTGGCGACAGCTGTGGCTGCTGCACCAGGGGGATAGGAAACACCACGCCGCGGATCCTCGTTTTCCCAGCGATCCGGCCGATCCTAAATTTTGTTTCAGCTTCGAAGGGCAGGCGTTCTTCGTCGTCGGCATGCACGCCAATAGCTCACGCCTCGCCCGGCGATTTAAGTATCCGCTACTCGTATTCAATCTCTACGAACAGTTCGAACAGCTAAAAGCTCGCCAGCAATACGATGTGATGGTCAAAGTGAACCGCGCCCGAGACATGAAGTTTCAAGGCAGCATCAATCCAATGGTCTACAAATTCGGCGAGGAGGCGGAAGCCGTCCAATACTCTGGTCGCGAAGTTGAAAAAGGCTGGAAGTGCCCCTTTCACGGCGGACGAGGTAATGAACTTGTCGCCGACTGATCCACGCCAGCTAGCTCCCCAAACCGGTACCGCCTTTCCGCTAAAGAGTGGGCAGCGTCTCGAGGTAATCGACGTCGAGGGGCAACAGGTTTCCGACCTTTTCTGTGTAACCCTGAACGATCGGAATGAGCGGCTCTCGTCGGGCAGGACCATCGATTACAACGACACGATTTACCAGACCACCGGCCATTGGCTGTACTCCAACCGCAGCCGTCCGCTATTCGAGATCATCGAGGATAAAGTGGGGCGACACGATTTCTTCCTCACCCCCTGCAGCCTCGAGATGTTCCACGTCGTCACCGGCGAGAAGAAGCACCATCCAAGCTGCCACGAAAATTTGGAACGTGCCTTACGCGACTTCGGCGTTATAGGCGACGACATCGGAAGCACCTTCAATATTTTCATGAACGTAGTGATCGATCCGAACGGCAAACTCTCGATCCTTCCCCCTCGCTCCAAGGCCGGCGACTCAATTACTTTTTTGGCGAAGACGGATCTCATCGTTGGGCTAACCGCCTGCTCGGATGAACAAACGAACAACGGCCGCTTGAAACCCATTTCGTACCGGATTTATTAACTTCAACAAGGGAAGAAACTACATGGATTGGCGAGGACGTGGAGAGAGTGACAACGTAGAAAGTAGGAGCGGATTCGGCCGCGCCGGCTTGGCCATCGGCGGGGGTGGGGGCCTGGTGCTATTGCTGCTGTCGTTCGTATTCGGCGTTGACCTGACCAAACTGGCCGGCCCCTCGACGCAGGTTCCAGACGGCGGGGGTAGCCCGCAGGTCGAAAAAAACCTTTCGCCCGAGCAAAAGGATATGACCTCGTTTACCAAAGTAGTACTGCGCGATACCGAAGTGGTCTGGGGCGAGCAGTTTCTCGCGATCAAACGCCAGTACCGCGAGCCGCACATGGTGATTTACGACGGCGTCGTGCAGTCGGCCTGCGGAAATGCCAGCAATGCGATCGGCCCTTTCTACTGTCCGGGCGACGAGCGGGTTTACCTCGATCTCGCTTTTTACCGCGAAATGGAGCGCAAACTGGGCGCCAAGGGTGACTTTGCCCACGCCTACGTCATCGCCCACGAGATCGGCCACCACGTGCAAAAGCAGCTGGGTTACACGCAAATCGTGGATGCCGTACGGCGCCGAGGTTCAGAACGGGCCGTG
>JAYUBV010000643.1:0-3234 GCA_043740655.1 Pseudomonadota bacterium
CCTTCCGCATTTTCCCGGATGGCTTCCATAAGCGAGTAGGTGCCGCGCACGTTAGTTTCCCAAGTGAGGTACGGGTACTTGCGGGCTACGCCGACTTCAACCTGAGCGGCCAGGTGAAAAACCGCGTTGATATTTTCTTCGGTGAAGATACGGCGCAACAGTTCGACGTCGATCAACTCGCCCTGGATCAGTTTGCACTTCGCATCGAGCCCTTCGTAAAACAGGAACGTGTCTTTTTGCTCGTTACGTACGAGCCCCACTACGTTGGCGCCGTTCTCGATTAGCCCCTTGGCTAAGTTGCCACCGATGAATCCGTTGATTCCGGTAACGAGTACGTTTTTACCATTCCAGTAGGTCGTGCTCGGCATGGGTTTCATTTCTCCAGACTTCGTTCAAAAAAATCGATGTTCTTTTCTGCGTCCTGCAGCTCGGTGAGCGTGTTCACCGTGATGTGCACCCCTTCGTGCTTATGGCAGTAGAGGTTGCCGCTATCGACCTGCGCCTGAATGAAATCGACGAAGTTGTCGTGTTTCTCCAGAGCGGGCACCAACGAGTGCGGAAAATAAAAATAACCAATGTTGATCCACTTATCGAGCGTGGGCTTCTCTTTGAAGCTGGTCACCTTGCCGTGCTCATCGGTTTCGAGCAGACCGAACTGACTCTGCAGTGGATAGGCGGTGACCGAAAGCCCTTTGGGGTGCTTGTGGGCAAACTTGGCGAGCTGACCGAGGTTCACATTCGCCAGCGTATCGCCGTAGCAAAGAATGAAATCGCCGGTGATGTACTGGGTCGCGTCTTTCACGCGCTGGAGGATGTCGACGTCGCCCGAGTCGACAATCTGCACTTCGACCTCTTTGTGATGCTTGTCGAAGTAGGCCGTCATCTTTTCGGCCTTGTACCCCACCGCGACCACAAATTTTTTCAGGCCGTAGCGCTGAAAGTAGGCCATCAGGTAGCCCAGGATCGGGCGCCCTTTGATCTCCACGAGCGGCTTGGCCAGCTCATTGGTGAGGGGACGAAGGCGCGAGCCTTTCCCCCCACACAGCAAAAGTACAATCATGTCCGAAAGCGGTCGCGTCACGAATTTCCTTTGATCCTGCAAAGTAGTACTACCCCTGCTTGCCTTAGCCAAGGCGCGCCTCCAGTATTCGGTTTCCATGCTGAAATCGATGCCGGACGACTATTTTCAGGGCGGACGGTGGACCCTTCCGTACCTCGGAGCCTACCTAACGCTATGGGCGTTCAAAGTAGATCCTGCGCATTTGCTTCCCGTCTTTTGGGCTTTGCACCTAACGAACCTCGTGCTGGCCCTTTCGGCCTGGCGTAAGGACTCGTTCCGGGTGGACTGGTTTTGGCTGGGGCTTGCGCTGCTATTTTTTGTTCCCGGTGCCTACCTCGAATACCCGGCCGATCCGTGGGAACACTTTCGGCGCATCTTCGAGTGGCAACGGGTGGATCAGATTGGGCACCACTCGAACTGGAAAAAATTCGTCTACTTTTGGGACTACTCTGTAATTTTCTGGCTGGAGCCTGGGCGGAGGCGGGTGGGATTGGGCGTAATTAACGCCTTTTGGCAGCTCCTCGTCGCGTGGCAGTGGTTTTTGCTTTCGCTGCGGTTAGGAATGGATCGCACCTGGTCCAGGGTCAGCGTGATCGCTTTCCTGGCCACCTTCGGCAGCAACGTATTCGGCCTTCGCTACTACGCTTTGTCGTCGACGCCGTTGGCGCTCGTCGCCTGCTGGGGGGCCCTCGATATTTTACTGCGTCCGTCCGGCGAACGGGCGAGGGCGTTACCCTGGCTGCCCCTACTGTTGGGGGTGATGGCGCTGAACCACTCGCAGACGGTTGGCTTTTTTGCGTTGCTGGCGACTGGCCTTTTTCTAGGGGAGAACTTTGCCGCCTCGTCGCGCCCTCGTGTGTGGATCGCCGGGGCCATCGGCGCGACGTTGGTTTCCGGACTGTTACTGCGGTGGTTTTTACCCGGCATTTACAACAACATCGGTGGTGTCGGGAATGTGACCGCGATTGGCATTCTCGAACTCGCAAAAACGGATTTCCGCATCAAGGAGACGCTCGGGGTGATGGGCGCCCTGGGGCTTTTGTCGGCACTGTGGATCTCGCGCCGCGAGCCGCGAATTGCGGCGCTAACGTGGGCGCCGTTGCTGTGCCTCCTCTTTCCGCCGTCGGCGGCCTTACTTGCCAAACTATTCCGCGGCCCCGAATTCATGGCGCGGCTGCTGTTCGCCTTTCCCGTGGCGATGGCCCTCACGGCCGGTTTTCGACGCGCGGGGCTCGCCCCCAAAGCGGCGCTGATCGTCGTCGTCATTTTTGGGGCTTTGCCCTGGTACCCATTCCGGGGCCGGCTGTGGTTTCAGGTTTACCAGCCTCCGACGCTAAGGAGCTACCTGCCCGTCGATGAGTTGGCGCAGTGGATCGTGGATTACGGCAAACGCTATCCGAAAACCGGGGCCGAGTGGCGCCGATGCCGGTTCGTTTCGGATCACGTCACCTCGTTCATACTGGCCACCCACTTTGGCTGGCTACCGACCCGCGATCGTGGGGTCGACGATCCTGAGATTGACGCGTTGCAGAATCACCGTAACCTGACCGAGCTGGCCGCGCGCGAGCCCATCTGCGGCTACGTTTCTCCCATCGAGACATGGATGCCCGAGATTCCGCGCTCCCCGGTGGCCGATCTGTCCGGTCATTGGAAGCAGGAACGGGGGGACATGGCGGCCTATTCGTTTCGAACCTTTCACGCGGCGACCGAAACGCTGCTCACCCAGAAGGGGCAAGGCTGGAAGGCCATTAGCCTACCGCCCTTTTATTACCTGGTAAGCCGAAACCTGATTGGCGACTAAGTGGTTTTGGTTTATATCCAAGGCCTTAACCGAAAAAGAAATTTAGCTACTTAGCGCGATGCATTATTGTGGGGGGAGGGGATTCATGAGCTATTCGAACTCGAATTCGATCACGGTCGGCGACATTTTTGCGATGGCGAAAAAGTATTACCGCGTGATCCTAGTGACCGCCGCCCTCACGATCTTCGTCATGGTGGCGATGGCGCGCGTCGTTGCTCCGAGCTACTCGTACATTTCGCTGCTCCGGATTGCCCAGGCCCCGCGCCCCCGCGGTATCGCCACCGATGAAGTGCGCGGCTACGAGCCCGTGATCTACTACAACGAAATTCGCGAGTTTCTGACCTTCAAGTTCGGCAATGCGCTGAGGCAGGTC
>JAYUBV010000644.1:0-3234 GCA_043740655.1 Pseudomonadota bacterium
GAAGCCCAACTGGACGGGGAAATGAAATCCCTACCGGACGCGGACCCGGCAGACCGAGCGGACGCGGTACGACGATTCCCGCCGGAATCGGAAGTCCCACAGGACTCGGCACAGTATCACCCAAAGCCAAGGCCGAGAGGGCCAAAACAGACAAACCAATAAAGCGTTTCACGAACAACCTCTTCCATAAGCGGGCGCCCTCTATTCCAAACCGGGCGCCCAATTTGTTATGCGAGCCCCTTGTGCAACGAGTGGGCCAAGTGCGTTATGGATTTCGTTTTCGTTTTTGAGGCTAGGGAGCGGCTCTGGAGATCGGAGGGGCAAAAAGGGATGGGTGCAAAATGGGAATCGGTTCCACTTCGGGTTGGGTAAAATTACGCGGAGAGTAAAAAAGCGGCCGGGGGAGGCCCCGCGGCCGCTTTGAAAATTTTATATAGTGCGGGAGCTGCGATTATCGATCGCGTCCGCCGCCACCACCGCCGCCGCGTCCACCACGGCCACCGCTACGGCCTCCGCCACCACCGCCGCCGTAGCCTCCGCCACCGCCGCCGCCGTAGCCTCCGCCACCACCGCCGCCGTAGCCTCCTCCGCCACCGCCGCCGTAGCCTCCGCCACCACCGCCGCTACGGCCTCCGCCACCAGAGCGAGGCTCTTGCGGACGGGCTTCGTTAACGGTCAGCGCACGGCCTTCGATCTCTTTTCCGTTCATCTCGGCGATCGCACGTTCGGCTTCTTCGTCGCTCGACATCTCGACGAAACCAAAGCCTTTGGAGCGGCCGGAATCACGATCGGTGATCAGACGAGCGGACTCGACATTTCCGAACGGAGTAAACCAGTCAGTTAAAGTTCCCTCAGTTGCAGAGAACGGGACATTACCTACGTATAGTTTCTTACCCATGAAAAAGAGGCCTCCTAATTGGTCCTCAGTGCCGGAGACATCAACTAGGGCCCTTGCCTAACAGGTCTACCGAAGCATTTAACAGTGTCTAGGTATCGGAACTTCGACACACCTTCTTAAATTTATCAAAATTCCGGTGTGTTGCAGCACCTTTTTAAAATCTTTGATGCTACGATAAAAGTGTACCCTCCCCCATCCCACCCGGAAAAATCATGAAACCAACGGTAGCCATTCCATTTTTATTAATATTTCTAATGGTTTGCCCTACGGGTTGGGCACTTACGGCGCAGGAAGTCGTGGCGAAAGCTGACGAAAAACGGGGGCCGGACGGAACCTTCTCATTTAACGTGAGAGTGAAGGACTACAACAATAAAGCCCTGGTTCAGGAGAACGTTTACAAAGTTCACTCCAAGGACATGAAATTCACGTTGGTGGAGACGCTGTTTCCCGAACGGCTCGCCGGCCGCAAATTGTTGATGGCCGGACAACTCTGGCTCTACTTACCGACGTTGCGGCGACCGACGCGCGTGGGAGCTCAGCAACGCCTCACCGGTGAAGTAGCTAACGGCGACATCGCGCGCGCGAAATTCAGCGTGGATTACTCCGCCGCGTTCGAGAAGTCCGAAAAAATTCACGGCAAAAATTATTACCGCCTATTGCTGACGGCGAAAGATAAGACCGCGGCCTACCGTAAAGTCCGGCTGTGGGTGGAAGAGAAAGAATTTTTCCCGTTGAAGGCGGAGTTTTTCGCGCTGTCGGGAAAGAAATTAAAATCCGGCGAGTACACCGAGAAAGAGACCGTGTTGGGAACTACCCGCATGACCGGCCTCATCATCAAAGATGCCATTCAACCTTCAAAGCAGTCGCATCTGAAATACTACAATTACCGCAAAGAAAAATTGGATGATCGGTTCTTCAACAAAGAAGCCCTGGCAGACTAAACGCTTCGTTTCCTCGCTGCTCGTTTTAGTGGTCGCTCACGCGGCCGAGGCCTCGCCACGCCTGGTATTCGACACGCGCATGGAATTGAATTCGCGGCTGGCTTACCACCTCGTGGCGCCCAACGATCTGGCGTCGCACCGTCACTGGTTGGAGTTCGATCAGAAAGCGAAGTTGGGGGATTGGTCGGCCGTGGCCGGCGTCCGAGCGTTCGCGGAGGTGGCTTACGCTGCCAACCATGCACGCTACGACATGGCCGTGGCCAAGACGGAGTCGAGCGAGATCGTTGCGAACGACATTTACGTGCAATACAAAACCCCGTCGTTCACCGCAAAAATCGGGAGCCAGCAGGTCGTGTGGGGCGAGGCGTTCGGCTTCTATTTCGCCGACGTGGTGAATCCAAAGGACGTCCGGGACTTCGGTCTGGGCGACATGAACAAACAGCGCATCACCGTGCCGATGGTGAATCTGAAGCACGTATTCAACGACATCGCCGTGCAGGGAATCTACATTCCCAAACCGTTTTTCGACAAGACCCCCGCAATGGGCACCGACTTCGGAAACTACTACGCGTCCGTCTTTCCGCAGGGCAAGCTCAGCGTGGCGGATACGCGTACCGTGCCGTTGGCATTGGCGAACGGTGAGTTTGGTATGCGCGGCAGTACTACTTTCCGGGGCATGGACTTGGCGTTATTTTATTTCAACTATCACGATCGCTCGCCGAACTACCGCTTTACGATGGTGAATCCGATTCCCGGTCAAATGGAAGCCCGGCTTGACGGGTTCCACCCACGCATCCAAACGTTGGGCTTTACGCTGTCGGCGGAACAGGAGCCGTTCCTCTTCCGTTTCGAAGCGCTGGGCACATTCGATAAATACGTCGATGCGGCCCTGCCGGGCAGTTACTCTAGCCATCGCACCAACGAGCTCATCAGCGTGCTCGGGGTGGATTACACCAAGATTACAAACTGGCGCTTGGGCGTCCAGCTATCCGAGAATCACCTGACGGAAGTAATTACCGGGGGAATTACCCCGCGCGATCGACCGCTGTTCACCATCCACGTGGCGGGACCGATTTACCGCGAACAGAACGTGGAATTGATCTTGAGCTATGCGCCGCGCGACGGAAGTTCGCTCGGACAGATTCGGTACCTCGTGCCGGTGTCGAGTCGGATTGAGCTGCTATTTGGCGGGGATCTGCTACTTGGAAATCCCGGCAGCTCGTTCGGACGGTTTAATACTGCCAGCCGCGGTTACGTGCTGCTCAAGGGTTACTTAATGGGCGTTTAGCTTAGCCTGCGCAACGATTCGATAATGTTCATACGCGAGGCGCGGAAAGCCGGGATCAGGGCCGCGGCCACGGCCGCGATCGTCGAGATGACGGCCGCCTCTTTCAC
>JAYUBV010000645.1:0-3231 GCA_043740655.1 Pseudomonadota bacterium
CCACCCGAGATGATGATGTCGGCTTCGGTGAGGTCCACTTTTTTGTTCGCCGCGGCTTTCACTTCGACGACCTTGGCGCGAATTTCACCGGCGTTGGCCGCCACTTTTTCGACCGGCGAGCTGCCCCCCGAAGCCTCTAGCGCGAGAACGTTAGGACGTACCGACAACACGGCCGGCATGGCCGTAAACTCAACCTGCTTAGAAACCTTGCCGGCGAAAACGGGACGGCGCGCGGTTACCGTGGACCCGACCTTGATCTCCGTGCAGTCACTGGCCAAGCCAACCTGAAGTTTTGCCGCCAGGCGCGGCAGGTAATCCTTCGCCAGCGCGGTAGCTCCCACGAGAATGGCTCCCGGACTTTGCGTCGACAAAAAGGCGTGCAGGGCATTGGCGTACCCTTCGGTCGAGTACTGAGTCAGCGCCTCGTGGGCTAGCACCACGATCTTCGTGGCCCCCATGCCCGTGGCGGTTTGGGCCGCGGTCTCTACATCAGCTCCTCCGACCAGCACCATGGTGGCGGACTGCCCCTGACGCTTGAGCTCCGAGAGGATCTCGTGCGTAACGCGTTTTACTTTGCCTTCTTTGGCTTCACCGATAACGAAAACGTTCATTTCAAACTCCTAGAGTCCGTGGACTTAGATAACCTTCGCCTCTTCACGCAGCAACTTTACCAGCTCGCGCGCCTGGGTGGCGGCGTCGCCCGTGATCTTCTTGCCCGCGGCGCGCTCGGGCGGCGGAAGGTATTCACTTTCCTTTACTTTGCGACTTTCGGCCGAAAGTCCCAACGCATCGAGCGTGTAAACTTTAATCTCTTTCTTCTTCGCCTTCATGATTCCCGGGAGGCTGGCGTAACGAGGGGTATTGATTCCCTTGTCGACCGCGAGCAGCACCGGAACCGACGACTGCACGATGAAACGGGTGCCGCCTTCGACTTCGCGTTCGGCTTTAAGCGACGTGCCCGAAGCATCCCAGTCGATCTTAGCGACGACGGAAATCGACGGCCAGTTGAGGAACTCCGCGACGTAGCCAAAGGTAGCGGCCTGATCGTCGTCGATGGCCTGTTTACCGGTGAACACGACGGTGGCGCCTTCTTTTTTCAATACTTCGGCCAGCGCTTTTCCGGTGGTGAAGGTGTCGGTGTCGCCGTCGCCGTCGGTCTTGATGTGAATGGCGTTATCCACGCCCATCGCCAGCGCCGTGCGCAGCGCCTCGACCGTGCGGTCGGGGCCCATCGCGACAACCGTGACGGCCGGAGACTTCAATTTGTCTTTGGTCTTTAGCGCCTCTTCGATGGCGAATTCATCGTACGGATTGATGATCCACTTGATGTCGCTGGTTTCGATACCGGACTTATCGGCCTTAATGCGGATCTTAGTTTCCGTATCGGGCACCTGTTTGACGAGGACGAACAACATGGCTGACTTCCTTACTTAAGCAAATGACGAGCGATGACCACCCGCTGAATCTGGGACGTACCTTCGTAGATCTGCACGAGCTTTACATCGCGCATGATCTTCTCGACCGGATACTCTTTCGTGTAGCCGTATCCCCCAAAAATCTGAACCGCATTGGTAGCGACTTCCATCGCCATATCGGCCGACCAGCGTTTAGCGTGCGATGCCGCAAGCGATCCCTGTTCGAGCTTGCCCTGATCGAGCAGCCAGGCGGCGTTCAAGCACATTAAACGTCCGGCTTCGATGTTGGTGGCCATGTCGGCCATCATGAATTGCAAACCCTGGAAGTTGGCTATCGGCTGGCCAAACTGCTTGCGTTCCTTTGCGTATTTTATCGAGTGGTCGAGCGCGGCGCGGGCGGCGCCTACGGCACCGGCGGCGATCGGCGCGCGGGTCCGGTCCAACGTCGCCATCGCGATTTTGAAACCTTCGCCCACTTTTCCAATCTGATTCTTTTTCGGCACCTTCACGTTTTCGAAGGTGATCGAGCGCGTATCCGAACAGCGCTGACCCATCTTGTCTTCGTGCTTTCCCAAGGAGATGCCGGGCGATTTGGCGTCGACCGCCAGGCAAACCGTGCCCTTGGCGCGCAACGTTTTATCGGTGGTCGCGAACACGCTGAACAGATCGGCGTGGCCCGCGTTGGTGATCCACATTTTTGAACCGTTCAAAAGCCAGTGGTCGCCCATGTCCTTGGCAGTGGTCGACATGCTGCCGGCGTCGCTACCCGAGCCCGGCTCGGTCAAGCAGAACGCGGCCAATTTCGGAGACTCGAGCAACGGTCCGATATGTTCTTGAATCTGCTCGTCGGTACCGAACAGCATGATGGGGTAAGTGCCGAGAGTATTGACCGAGATGCTGGTGGTCATGCCCAGGCAACCCGCGCCTAGCTCTTCGTTCAAGATGACGTCCTCAACGACGCCGAATCCCAGACCGCCGAACTTTGCCGGGACCGCGATATTCATCAAGCCCGTTTCCCAGGCCTTTTTGATGACGTCGTGGGGGAATTCGTTCAATTGGTCGTACTTCGCCGCCACGGGCTTGATCTCTTTTTCGACGAATTTGCGGACCGTTTCTTTCAGGGATTCTTGTTCTTCAGAGAGGGTGAAACCAAGCATTTGTTTTTCCTTTGGATGGGCTGAAAGATAGGAAGAAAAACCCTTAAGTTCAATATTTTTTGATACTTTTCGTGGAAAATAACGCCACGGGTCAGCCGCACGGCTATGGTAAAAAGCCCGGATGTCGCAAAAAGAAAACCGCTGCGGAATTCTCATCATTTTGGACGGTTTCGGCATTAGCCACGAGACCCGATTTAACGCCGTCGCCAGAGCAAAAGCACCGACGTTAGCGTACTTGAAAGAGACCTACCCCCATAACGAAATCCAGGCCTCGGAGTCGTTCGTTGGGCTACCCGCCGGGTTTATGGGTAACTCCGAGGTCGGCCACCTCAACATTGGTGCGGGCCGCGTGGTGTTTCAGGATTTGTCCCTCATCAGTCACGCCATCGATGATGGCACCTTTTTCCAGAACCCAGCGATTTTGGGACTGATGCAGAAGGTGAAAAAAGCCGGCCCACGGGCGGCCCTGCATTTGATGGGGCTCTTGAGTGATGGCGGAGTCCATAGCCACGACAGCCACCTCTACGCTTTAATCCAGATGGCGAAACGGGAAGGACTTACGCGGGTCTGGATCCACGCCTTTACCGATGGGCGCGATACCTCGCCGACCGCGGGGTTGGGCTATCTCAACAAGCTCACCCAGTATTGCGACGATGCCG
>JAYUBV010000646.1:0-3229 GCA_043740655.1 Pseudomonadota bacterium
CGCGTTTCGCGCGCCGTACTGATGAAACTGGTTCTCGACCACGGACATCCGCAGCGACTCGATGCCTCCCTTGGTGCCCTGATTATTGTTGGTACCGTACTCGAGCACCATGGGAACCACGCGTTTCTTAAGCTCCAGCATCCGCTTCGTCGTGTAGAGCGTGAAGTCGCCCTTAGCTTCGTAGAAGTCTTCGCCCGTGGCATCTTCGATGGGGTAACCCCGGAAGACCTGGGCCATCAGCTTCTTTGTGCCTGGATCCTTAATCTCATTCGGGAAGAGGTGCATGAACGCCTTCGTACCATAGCCCGTGTGCAGATCCAGGTGCATGACGACGGGGTAGGCGCCGGCTTTATCGTCCATGAAAGATTCGACTAATCCTTTCTGCGGTTCAAACTCTTTTCCTCCGTAGTAAATGCCCTTAGGATATTCGTACTGCCCCTGCAACGTCGCCGTGCGTAGCACCGACATTTTTTCCGTGGCAAGTAGCTTGAGTACGCGCGCCAGGAAGGTGGCGCCGCTCCAGTAGGTGTAACGGGCCGGATACTTCGGATTTAAGATCGACTCAAGCTTCGTGTAGCCCTCGTTGTGAAAGTTAAACAGCTCCTTCGACGTATCGAAGTTGCGATTAAGATCGACGTTATTTTCCGACACTCTTCGCAGGTACTTAAACCCGTAGGGATTAATAGCGTGCACGAGGATAACGCCCGTGGTTTCCCGATCGAAACCGGGCAGCAATTCGTCGAGCAGGTATTTTTGGATAGTACTTCCCATGAACCCTTCGACGCCGTGGGTTCCCGACGTGATGAGGATGAGCCGCTTCGGCGCTTTTCGCGCCGGCAGAAAGAGCCAGTCGGTGATGAGATTTTGGTCGACCTTGCTCGGCACCTTCCAGTTGCCGGTCTGCACCCGGGCCTTGTCTTCGGCCGAGAGTTTTTGAATGAGTTTGTCGGTCGCGGTCAAAAACTGCGCCCGGCACTGGTCGTAGGTAGGACAGAAGTAGGCCAGCCGTTCCTCGGCGGTAACCCCATAGGTTACCTGCCCAAAGACGATGGCAATGAATAAATACAATCGCATGGTTGCTCCCCGTGAATCAATTTTAACAACGATTGATGCAGTAGGCCAAAAGCGTCAAGGCGAATCTGCCGATAAGATGGGGCAGTGATCTCACACGAACACACGATGGGGGCGATTGCCCGTCTGACCAGCTCCGTGATTTCCGCGCTCGTCGTGCTGACAATCGGCGGGGTTTTTAACGGCCATTGGCGCGCTCCGATTTTGTGGAGTGCGGTTTCGTTGTTTCTGGTGATTCCAGCGCTGCGGGTGCCATTTACCGCGAAGGGTAAATGGCAGCGTCTGAAACTTCCTGCCAACCTCGCCGAAATTGTTCTGGCCTACGGTCTGATGGTGGCGCTGAAGTTGCATTTGCCCGAAGGGCCCCGTTTTTTGCTCGAACCATTCCTCTACCCCTTTCTGATTTCTCAGATAATTTTTACCGCTTGGGAGAGCGGACGTTCGGGGGCGGTCCTGGCGGGCGTGACCGCGGTCTCGCTGCGGTTAGCGGCGGTTTTGTTCGCCCTGTCCAACGGAGTCATCTTCACGCGCGACTACGCTTACCTCGATCGTTTTGTATTCTGGGGACAAGAGATCGCCTGGTTCACGGGTCTCGCGGTGACGACGCTGGCGGGTTACTGGAAGGCCGACAAGGCGCCGGTCCGGGTTCGCGTTGGTCATTCCGAAAAGGCGGAGCCGGTGATTTCTACGGGCAACGCGCCGACGTCGACCCAGGCGATTGCCCCTGCCGATAAACGGGGCCCTGAGATTCGTACGGGTTTTTTGATCTTTGTCGACATTCGCGATTTTCAAGGGCTGACCAATACGCACAGCCCCGGCCAAATCCGACGACTACTGCGCGAGTACCACGATCGGTTCGATGCAGTGATTCTTCGTAATGGCGGCACGATCGAGAACCGCGAAGGGGACGGTATCCTGGCCCACTTCGGGATCCACAAGACGGATCCCGTGTCGGCCAAGAATGGCATGACCTGCCTCGAACAGATGCTGGGCGTTTTGGATCATTGGAACGAAGAGCGGGCGGGTCAAAACGAGCCATTCATCGAATGCGGCTTCGCCGGCGTCGTCGCCAACTTCTTTATCGAGAAGCGAAGTGCCAATGAACGGCTTGATCTAAAGCTGGTGGGCGAGTCGGTGAACCTCATCCAGAATTTGGAAAAGCATAATAAGAAAATTCAGGCCCGTGCCTCGACGACTCGCCAAACGATCGAGATGGCGGCGGCGCAGGGCTTCGTGCTGTCGTCGTACGTGCGTTCCCTGCCTAAAGAAAAAATCGACAACCTCGCCTTCAGGCTCGACATCGTCGTGCTCGCCGAACGCGCTAAACCCGCCACCGATAAAGCGGCGTGATACTATTTCCCCATGCACTCGGCCGAATTTCTCACCGGAAAAGATGAGTCCGACATGGTCGTCATCGAAGCCAACTCGCGCATTAAGCTGCACGAGAATGTGGTGCCCGTGCTTGAAAAGCTCCGTAAGGCGGCGGCTAAGGAAGGTTTCGATCCGCTCGTCGTAAGTGGCTTCCGCGGTTTCGATCACCAGCTACGCATCTGGAATGAGAAGGCCACCGGCAAACGTCCGGTGCGGGATGATAAAAACGAACTGCTGGGGATCGACCCCCGACCTTCCCCCGCCTCCATGGAAAAGCGTTTTTTCGCCATGCTCCGCTGGTCCGCTTTTCCGGGGTTGTCCCGCCACCACTGGGGCAGCGACTTCGATATCGTGGACAAAAAAGCGATGCCCGAGGGCTACCAGGTTCAGCTCGTGCCGGAAGAGGTAGAAGGGGCCGGAATCTTTGCCCCCTTCCACGACTGGCTCGATGAACACCTAGAGGAGTTCCGGCTGTTTCGCCCCTACCGGACCGACAAGGGCGGGGTGAGTCCCGAGCGGTGGCACTTGAGCTACGAGCCCCTATCCTCCCGATGTCTCAACGATTTTTCTGAGGAACTGCTCAGGAAAACCCTCGCCAACCGGGACATCGAGATGCGCGATCTAGCGCTGCGGAACCTCGACGTGCTGTGGAATCGCTATTTCCAAAACATCGATAGTCCGTAAATCTCCTTAACTTAGTCGCATTTTAGTTTCCCCTTTCGTCCTTTCTCCATGGTCAGGTAGGATGGCCGCGCGCTTTAATAATGCGCCGGGCTATTGCCGTGGC
>JAYUBV010000647.1:0-10430 GCA_043740655.1 Pseudomonadota bacterium
CAGGGAAGCGGTCTCGATTTTCAGGAGATTTCGACGATGACCAACCTAACCTCGTGTACACGCGCGACCATGACGATGGGCACCAATGGCGGCGGAAAGTGGTTTAAGTTTCAAAATCCCGTCACGGTCGAAACCGGCAAAAGTTACATCCTCGACTTGGGTTACAATACGGAAAATGTTCTGGTCGCCGGTCCCGCTAGCATTTCCAATACCTACCGCGACGGAACTCGCGCCATTGCCTGGCCGCAGCTACAAATTTCTCCCGTGTTGAGGGATTCGACGAAAAAGACAGTCCGGGAGCAGTACGAAATCAGTGGAATCGCCGGCGTCGCCGGAAAGATCGTTTTAGATCTGTATTTTGCCGGTACGAAGACCGACGTTGGCACCGGAACGATCGCCGGCGCCCAGACCCGATTTGTTCACGATGCTACGGCGACTTCCGTTTGCAGCGCCGAAACCCCCTACGAAGTGACCGGAACCGGTAGCACCCTTACCCTAAAGACCTGGAATGCCTCCCCTATCGTAACCAACCTTGCCCGCTCCACGACGCAAACGGCGGGCGGCACCCAAACCATTTCGCTGAATAGCGCGGTGATCACCGGCTGCGGAGTCGCCGGAGCCACGGTGAGCGGCACCGCCACCTTCATGGGGGTCGTCGAACTCTGACCCGAATCGCGGTACTCTAAGGGCATGGCGCACCGGACCCTCATCGTCTACGCGGTGCTACTCCTCTCGTCGGTAGCCTCCGCCACGTTTGCCTGCTTATTGAATTTCGCAACGGTCGCAGCGGACGACGAGGCAAAACAAAGGCAGCTGGCGTCCGAAACTTACCTTCAACTACTCACCCAGCTGGGGGGCGGACTAAGCCCCGAAACGCTCGCCGCCGTGGCTAAGGCCGAGAACCCTTTCGACATTCCCGATCAAGAGAACACCGACCTAGCGACGTTGCAAAAAACGATGAAGCAGCTTGAGGCAATGCTTAAGGAGAAGGGGTGGCGGACCCCCGAATTGAGCCAACGGTTGCGCTCCGACCTGGCGCAGTACGTCCGGGATCGGTCCGCAAGCCGGGTCGAAGCGGAGCATCGGGTAGAGCGCTCCTGGCAGAACTACGACATCCCCATCGCCGAGGGGCGGGCGGAACAGATAACGCCCGACGGCCGTTACCTCATCAATTCGGTGATCGACCGCTTCCAGGGCAGCCGTTCCGTGAACCTATACGATTTGCAAAACAAAACCTGGATCCGCACGCCCATTCCCGGAACGGATACCGTTTACCACCCGGCCATCTCGCCGGACGGCCGCGAATTCCTATTCAAATTTGACTCGAAGTACACCGTCGTTCCCGTGGCCAGCGGAAAATTGGATTGGACCAAAGCTAAGGACCTCGAAGCGGTGCCCAAGCTCCTAGGGGCAAAGCGTATGTTCATGGAGCTGGATTCCGGAGGCCCGCGTATGGTCGATCTGGATCTTCACGGCACGGTGTCCATCAAGACTTTTGCCCGCCTCAAGGACGGGATGCGTACGCTGCAGCTCCGGCCCGTCGGGATAAACGGCGAGGTTCACCTTTTGTACCAGCGGGACGCCAAATCCGTGTTCGATGAAAGGCTTGCGGTGGCGCCCGACGGAGAGGTCACGCTCCTGGAATCCCGAGGCCCGTGGAAGGCGGACGGTCCAAACCCTGTCCCGAATGCCGTGGTCTGGACCGATGACGGCAAAAATATGGTCGCTTACACCCGGCAAAAGCTTTCCGTTTCTACCTTCGCCCCCGGGGACCCCGTCCCGACCTACCTTTACTCAGAAGACACTCACGGACCCAACTACGGGAGGGTGGAAAACATTGCGGTGAACCAACTCACTGCGGAAGCTGCGATCTTGTTTCATGCGCAGCCCTTCTCCAAAATGAAAAACTGGGCCGAAATCGTGGATATGAAGAACAAAAAGGTGAAGGGGCGCGTAGAACTTCCCTGGCATACCAAAAAGGTTCTATTTAACCCCGAGGCCAAAGCGCTGCTCGCCATTCAGGAAAATGCGATTCGGGTAATTAACTATGGGCAGTACCTGACCGAATAAAGGCCGGGCCCTGTCTTTCATTGCCAACCTTACCCGGTTTGCTATCGTCCGGCCCACTATGGGTGTTGATTCGGGCGCGTACATTCATCCTACGGCGGAGGTCGCCGAGGGGGCCATCATCGGCCGTGGAACTAAGGTGTGGCACCAGGCCCAGATCCGCGAAGGCGTTAAGATCGGCGTCGGCTGCAATATCGGTAAGGGTGTTTACATCGACAAAGACGTCTCCATCGGCGACGGCGTGAAGATACAAAATGGCGTCTCGATCTACCAAGGGGTGGAGCTTGAAGACGATGTGTTCGTCGGCCCCTACGTCAGCTTCACCAACGACATCCGTCCCCGTAGCTTCTTGAAGGAGTGGGAAGTCATCCCCACCAAATTGCGTAAGGGCTGCTCCATCGGCGCCAACGCCACCATCTTATGCGGCATCACGCTGGGTGAATACTCGATGATCGCAGCCGGCACCGTCGTCACCGACGACACGTTGCCGTACGGTTTGTACATCGGCCACCCCGCCCGCCTGAAGGGGTTCGTCGGAAAAAGCGGGCACGAGCTGACCCTGCAAGAAGCCGAGCCCGGCGCCCTGTTATACAAGTGCCGAAAAACCGGTGAAACGCTCAGCATCCGTTTTGACGGGCAACCCGGACCATCGTGAGCGCTCCGAAATTTCTCTACTTCCTTCCGCTACACAACGAAGCCGCGATCGTGCGCCGTTCGGTGGACAAGCTATTGCACGCGCTGGCGCCGTACCCGGGCAGTCAGGTTTTTCTGTTGGAGAACGCCAGCACCGACGACACCGGGGCCATCGCGAAGTCGCTCGAGCAAACCCGTGACGGAATCACCGTGCGCGCCTTCTCCACGCCGAAAGCCGGCATGGGGGCCGCGTACCGCATGGGGCTCGAGAATTTGTCTAGCGATGCGGGATCATACCGCGTCGTTTTCACGGCCGCGGATCTGCCTTTTGGTTTTTCCGATCTCCGTAATTTTTTGCCGTTGTCTCCGAACGTGGAGCTTGCGATCGGATCGAAGGGGCATCCGTTAAGCCAGGCGTCCCGCGGACCGGCGCGCGAAGCGATGACACTGACGTTTCGATTGCTACGCCGGGTGATTATCGGCATGCGGACGAAAGACTGCCAGGGCACATTGTTTCTGCGCGGCGATCTAGCGTGCCAGATGCAGTCGATCCCATCCGACGGATTTTTCTTCACCACCGAAATGGTTTACCGCGCGGAGAAAAATGGCTGGAACGTAGTGGAAATGCCGATTGAGTACCTTCCCGAAGAGCGTCCGTCGACGGTGCGCCCGTGGAAACACGGCACCGCCATGCTTCGCCAGTTGTGGCAACTGAGGCTTGCCTCCGGGCGCGTGTGAAACGAGAAAGCCCTTCCCGCGAGGCGCTTGTCGGCGCGATCCTCGCCGCGTATTTTTTTCTCCTGGTACTTGGCCCCGAAGTCCTGAACCCCGGCGAAACCAAATGGCTGATGTCCGACGATCCGGGCACGCACTACTTAGGGGCGCAGCTTTACCTGCGGGAGCCCTGGGCATTTCCCCTCACGCGCGTGAACACGTTCATATTTCCAATCGGCTCCACGTTAATCCAGACCGATTCCATTCCGGTAGTCGGGCTGTTCTTTAAGCTCCTGTCGTCGCTAATTCCCGGCGGCCTGCCGTTTCCCTTTCAGTATTTCGGCATGTGGCTGTTTTCCTGCTACGCGTTGCTGGGTTTTTTTAGTTTTCGGCTATTTGCAAAAATGGGGGCGACGCGCTGGCAAGCCGCGCTGGGATCCTTATTGGCGGTCTGCTCACCCACCTTCATCAATCGCTTCGGTCACAATGCCCTCTGCGCCCAGTGGCTCGTCGTAGCGATGCTCGAAGTGGCATGGGACTGGTACCACTCGACGCGCGAAAAATTTCCGTGGAAAAAAACCGCGGCGGTGACCGCCTTCGCGGTGGGCACCCACGCCTACCTGGCGTTTCTTTGCGTAGTGATGTCGTTTGCCCTTTTCATCGGCGCGTGGCGCGTCGGTCACCAAACTCGGAACGAGCGGCTGAAGGAATGGGGCACGTGGTCGGCGTTGCAAATCACCTGGGCTGGAATGCTGGGTTACTTCGCGGTGTCGCACCCCAAGGCCGGGATGTTCACGGAGTTTGGCCTGGACCTGACCTCCTTCTTTAACCCCGGCCACCGGTCCGCGTACTTCCCGGAACTCTTTCCGCCCAACATAGAGAACATGGCGTACCTGGGGCTGGGCATCGGCATTTTCCTATTACTGGGCGCCGCGGTGGCCGTAAAAAACCGCCGCGCGATTCCCCCGCTGTTTCGCGACCGCTCCACCCGAGTGTTCTGCCTTCTGATCGTCGGGCTATTCTTCTACTCGTTCTCCCCGAGCATCACGTGGAAGGGGCAAAAGCTGTTCAGCCTGCTCCTCCTCTACAAGTTGATTACACCAATTCCCGATATCTTCCGGGCGTGTGGACGATTTGTTTGGCCCCCTTACTACGCCGCCTTTTTTGCGGCCGGACTCACCCTGATTCGGTTCGTTCCGAAACGGGCCACGACCGTGGTTCTGATGACGGCCCTAATGCTGCAATGGGGGGACCTAGGGGGGTGGTTCTCCGCCCGCGCGACCCGCTTGGCGAACGGGGTGAAGACCGAAGAGGCCCCCCTGCCCCCGCCCACTCCGGGGGTGACCGAGCTTAGACTGGTACCGCCCTACCTACCCGATGGTGACTACGAGTGTGGCGATGGCCGCAGCTTCGCGATGCCGATTTACTTGGCCACCGGAGTTTACGCCGCCCACTACCGGCTTCGCTTTAATTCCGGCTTCGCCTCCCGCCCTTTCCCCGGCAAGTTACGTGAGCTATGCCGAAAAACGACCGCGGCCTGGACCTCCGCCCCGCCGGAGCCCTCCGTCGCCTACCTAATCCGCCCCGAATTGCGGCGTCCGAGCACCCACGACTGCACCCCGTGGAATGGCCTTTTCTATTGCCAGCCAAAACCCCTGTGAAGGGGCTTGCAGCCCCTAACGCAATGCGGTTAAATGCCCGTACTTTCTAGCAATCAGGAGTCGGTTTTATGCAGGCCAACGCCAAGCGATCCAAAGTGGTCGACGGTAAGAATGTTCCCGAAGCTTACCTGCGGCGAATCGCGCGCAGCGCGGACGAACCGGCGTTCTGGATTAAGACCAACGGCAAGTACGAGCCGCTGAAGTGGAAAGAGATCCACACTCAGATGCTCGGCATCTTTCAGGGCATTTCGAATTTGGATTTGAAGCCCGGCGACGCCGTTTGCATCATGAGCGGTAGCCGTCCGGAATGGCTGCTAAGCGATTTGGCGATCCAGGCCTGCCGTGGCATCAGCGTGCCCATCTATCACTCGTCCTCCATCGAGGACATCGGCTACATCCTGGGCCATTGCGGTGCCAAAGCCGTGATCGTGGAAGATGCCGCCCAGTGCGAAAAGCTGATCCAGGTTTTCAAAACTAGGCCGAAGGTGCCGGTCATTCTCGTGTCGGGACAATCCCACCCGGGGCTCGACGTCACGCCGATGTCCGCGTTCACAAAATTCGATAACGAGAAGGCCGCCCACGAACGTTTCGTGGCTTCGGCCGCCGGCATTCAGGGCAACGACATTGCTTCGATCGTTTACACGTCGGGCACCACCGGGCTTCCGAAGGGGGCGGTGCTGCTGCACTCGAACTTCGCCAGCGAGCTGCGCTTCATCGTGGAAGAGGTGGAGCTGTACGAGTCCGACAAAACTCTAACGTTCCTCCCGTTTGCCCACATCTTTGGCCGCGTGGAGAGCTACCTGCCAATTTACGCGGGAACTAGCTTGGGGTTTGCCGAGAACATCAACTCGGTTTCGCAAAACATCGCGGAGTTAAAGCCCACGCTGTTGCTCAGCGTGCCGCGCATTTACGAAAAGATTTTTGCCAGGATTCAGACGGAAGTCACCGCCGGCTCGGCCGCAAAGCAGAAGGTATTTCAGTGGGCCGTGACCGTCGGCAAAAAAATGGCGAACCTGCGCTCGTTGAAGCAAACGCCGACGCCATTCCTGATGGCCAAGTTCCTTTTGGCCGACAAGCTGGTCTTAAAGACCGTCCGCGAAAAACTTGGCGGCAACATTCGCCTCACCGTTTCGGGCGGCGCGCCGCTAAACCGCGACCTCTGCGAATTTTTCCACGCCTGCGGCATCAAGGTGCTCGAAGGCTACGGCCTCACCGAGACCACCGCCTGCATCGCGGTGAATCGCCCGGATGACTACCGTTTCGGGACGGTCGGCCGCCCGGTGGGCGATACGGAATTTAAAATCGCCGAGGACGGCGAGATTCTCGTGCGCGGATCTTTGATTTTCCGCGAGTACTACAAGAACGACGAGGCCACCGCCGAGTCGCTGCAGAACGGCTGGTTCCACACCGGTGACATCGGTGAGATCGACGCGCACGGTTTCTTGCGCATCACCGATCGTAAGAAGGAACTCATCGTGACCGCGGGCGGAAAAAAGGTCGCGCCACAAAAGCTTGAAAACTTGCTTAAGTCCCGTCGCTTCGTTTCGAACGGTCTCGTCTTCGGCGACAAGCAGAAGTACCTGGTGGCGTTAGTCACCCTGACCGAGCCGGAAGTCGCCAAGTGGGCGCGCGATGAAGGGGTGGCGTTCGGTAGCTTCGGCGAGCTCGTGAAAAACGAAAAGCTGCAGCAGATCGTCAACGGTGAAATCGCGGCGGTAAACAAGAACCTCGCGAGCTACGAATCTATCAAGAAGTTCACCGTACTCCCGCGCGACTTCACCATCGAGTCTGGCGAGCTGACTCCGTCGCTCAAGCTCAAACGCAAAGTTTGCGTGGAGCGGTACAAGGGCGAAATTGCCTCGATGTACTAAGTAACTATATGTAATCATCATCATTTTCTAGTTATGCTAGAATATGGGGATGGCGCGCGTAGCCGTTTTTTCCTTAGTTGTCTGGAGTTTGCTTTCTTCCCACGCCTTCGGCGGCGCCTACAACCGCTGCAAGGTCGGGTTTGGCCTGATGAGCGGCCGGACCCCCGAGCAGTTTTTCGCGGAGAAGCACTGGACGCTCGTGGATACCCGGTCCCTATTTGGCAAAGGGAATAAGCCCGACCCCGAGTTAGTGGAAGCCCTCTCCAAAGGCTACGACGGCATTTTCGAGCGCGCGAAGGCCGAGGCCATTAAGGCCGGGGTGAAACCCTCGGCGGTGGCGCCCGGCCGCTTTGGAATCAATGGACTGAAGTCGGCCCCCTCTAATGACGACTCCCACCGCGTAAGCGGACTTTCTCCGGAAGTGCTAGCCAAGATCGACGCCTGGGCCAACGAGGTCCTGCGGGTAGCCCGGGCGGCGACCGGCGAAGATCTTGAAATCCGGTCGGTTGCGTTGGGCAAAGGGTTTGTCGCTGGCGGCGTAGATCCGCTGGTGCACGTCGACAATGCGGGGACCTACATTCATGGACTTACGACCCTTCAGGGTCCGTCCACATTGCTGTTTCCGAACGACCGTAAGGCCGCTCAACATTACATCACCGAAGAAAACCCGGAGACCGGCCAACTCACCCTTCGCCAAATAATGGATCGAGAGGGCAAAAATCCGGTGAGGTCGACCGATGCAATCCAGGCGGCGAACGGTCAAACCGCGATCATTACCGGGAGCGACTACGTGAAGGGCCCCGAAGGTAAGGAGAAGATCCCCGGACGTGAGAGCACGGTCCACTCCTCCCCTTTTCGGCCGGGAATGGATCGGATTACGCTCTTCATCGACCTCCAGCCCAAGAAGAAATAGGCATTCTTGTGTTTATTCCCCATTTCCCCTACAAAGGGGCCCTTATGGAATTTAAGCCGGAAACGAACCTGGACCAGGCGCTGGCCATGGCCCGGGAAGACGCTAAGCAAGGGGCGCTTTTTTACGATGCGTTTTTAAACTGCGATCTGTTCGTCCCCGTACGCCGCGACGGCGCCGAACAGGGCAGCTGGACCGAAGTGGCCGCCGACGAGCGGTTTTACCCCCTGTTTTTGAAGGCGCAGGACAGGCGCGTATTGCCCGTGTTCGACCGTTTGGATCGCCTGCAGAGCTGGGCCGAGGAAAAAGCGTTGGATTACCTGAAGATTCGCTGCCACCCATTTTTGAAGACGTTGCCACCGGAGATCTCCCTCGCGCTGAATCTTGGCAACCCGTACTACCACTTCTTCACCGGAGAGGTTTTGGAAGAGCTTCGCCAAGCGGCGAAGCCGGTGGTTCCCTCGTGAGCGAACTCACCCACGTATTTGAAAATGCGGCATTCCTAGTCGTCGACAAGCCTGCCGGTTGGCTAACCGTCCCCGCACGCACCGGTGAGGCCGATCCGCGCCCCTGTTTAACGATCCATTTGGCCAAAACCGCCAAGCTGCTCACCATTCACCGGCTCGATGCCGAGGTGTCAGGGCTGGTCGCGTTCGCGAAGACCGCCGAAGCCCACCGCGCGGCGAACCACTGGTTTGAAGCCCGGCACGTGCACAAAACGTACGAAGCTTTGAGCGAACGGCCGGTCACGATGGAGTTTCCTAAAGAAACCGCCATGACGTGGAAGAGCAAACTGCTTCGCGGAAAAAAACGCGCGTACGAAAAACCCTTCGGTAAGGACTGCCACACCGAAGCGTGGTTCCTGGGTAACGTAGAGCGCGACGGAAAAGCGCGCGGCCACTTCAAGCTGCACCCGCGCACGGGACGGCCGCATCAACTGCGTTTTGAAATGGCCAAGCATGGATTTCCGATTTGGGGCGACACCCTGTACGGCGCGACCCAGGTTTTCGTGGACACCGCGATTGCCTTGCGTTCGGTGGAGCTAAACTTCGCCCATTGCGCCGGCCGCGAAACCTTCGGGCTGCCCGAGTCGGTAGCGACGTCGCCGCTCTAAATTACTTCCCGGTTTTTTCACGGGCGCAGTAGGGAACTAGGGCCAGACCCATCAGTGTATTCTGGAATAGGATGCGGTTCGTGTAGACCGGCGTGCTGTCGGTGACGAAGAGTTTCTTCTCACGGTCGAACTGCGAAAGTAGTTGGGTGCCTAAAACATCCGCCACTACGTTTAGACGGCTCCGCGTTGATCTTATCGCCCATCCACGCGGGATTATTTCTTAGGTCACAAAGGGCACGGCAGTGTTACCTGTGCAATCACAAGACCACGGCAAGGCCGGCCACTCGAGGAATGCGGGACGCGTTATCTATCGTGTGTTCTTCTTCACGATTACGGACCATATGCCGATAAGTTGGTGAATGAAGCTCTCTATTCTAATCCCGGTCTATAACGAGCGGCCCTCATTGCGTTCGTTTTGGGAAAGGCTCAGGCTCGCGCCGATCCGATCCATGGAAGGGATCACGTCGGTGCAAATCGTGATCGTCGACGACGGCTCCGACGACGGCACGGCGGAGTTACTGCGCGCGTTGACCTCCGAGTCGTTCCGCTTTCAATCGGGCATGACGGCCGACGTGGATTTCATTCCGTGCGAAGAAAATCGCGGCAAAGGACACGCCGTTCGCTTGGCGATCGAAGCGTCAATTGGAGACTACGTCATCATTCAGGACGCGGACCTGGAATATTCTCCACAGGACTACCCCACGTTGCTAGAGCCCCTCACGCAGAACGTGGCCGACGCCGTGTACGGCAGTCGCTTCAGCGGCAACTCACGCCGAGTACTTTTGTTTTGGCATTCTCTAGCCAACAAAATTTTGAACGTGCTTTGCAACGTACTGTTGGATTTGAACCTGACGGATTTCGGCTCGGGCTGCAAAGCGTTCCGCGGCGATTTCGTCCGTAGCCTTAAACTGACCTCGAACCGCTTCGGCATTGAGGCGGAGTTCACGGCGCGCCTCGCCCACGCGCGGGCCAGACTCTACGAGACTGCAGTTCGCTACACCGGCCGCACCTACGACGAAGGAAAAAAGATTCGCTTCACCGACGGCCTCGCGATTCCGTTCCATATTTTGCGCTTCTCGCTCCTGGACCGCGAACCATTTCGCCCGAGCATCCGGCAAACACTGACGGCGCTGGACTCGAGCAGCGACCAGATTTACGCCCCCGCCCTGCACAAGGCTTTCGCCGCGTGCGACGAGGAAAATACCTGGCCCAGTATTCTGGAAATCGGCGCGGGAACCGGTAACCTGACCAAGTGGCTCGTAAGCAAAGGCAAAGTGGTCGCCACTGATCTATCCGCCGAGTTCGTGCACTCGCTAAAAAGCCGCTTCGCGTATTTCGACGAAACGGAAACGCGGGTGTGGGACGCAAGCCGTCCTGCCTGGAAGGGCGCTGGCCAATACGACTATATCGTGGCCTTCAACGTGCTGGAACACCTGGAAGACGATCGCGGAGCCCTCAAG
>JAYUBV010000648.1:0-3221 GCA_043740655.1 Pseudomonadota bacterium
CGGAAGGTTGCCTTTTTGACCAGACCGGTCATCAGTTCGCGAATGTCGCTCGTCTCCGCGAAGTACCCCACGCCGGTGGCGATCAGAATGTCCAAGTGCTTCGACCACGGCACGTCGGGGTTCGCCGCCTTCGACGCCGCAAACAAAGTGTCGTCGAAGTAAGCGAACGGCACGCACGCGTTGATCCACATCAGGTAATAACGGCCGGGCGTGAGCTTAACCATCTTCGAGAAAGCGCGAATGTTTTTTCCGAGTCCCGCGTGGCCGTTGTAGCTGATGACGTCCGTATCTTGGAGGTAACCCTGAAACTCCTCGATGAACTCCGGCGTGGCCTCCTGAACATTACCGGTTTTCAAGCGCATCGTGCGCAACACGATTTTTCCGGCGGCAGTCATTTGCTCACTGACTTGGGTCTCGTGAAAAAAACTGCGCGTTACCACGCGCGTCGTCGCGCCGGGAAATTGCTGTTTGAAATTCACGTGAAGCATTCGCTCTTCAAGCGAGATGGTGTTGCCCATCACGTGAGTGATCACAAGCTGTCCGTCTTCCCATATCTTGCCGTACTCGGGGCTCTTGCCCGACGTGTTCAGCGGAGAATCCTTCACCGTGATCGTCACGCGCTGAGCATCTTCCGGAAGCTCGGGACGGCCTAACGGGCAGTTCGGGCTATTCGGGGCGAGGTAGTACCACATCGGCCCGTGACCACCGCAAGCGGCCAGGTATTTTCCCTCGAACGCGTCCATGCCTTCCGCGTCGCCGCGCACGGGGAACACCGCCGTGATGGTGTTCTTCGCGTAGTTCGCCCGCGGCCAGCTCGCCACAAAGGTGGCGCCGTACACGACGCGGGTTTTGCCGTAAGTCCCCTTGGAAACCTTTTTTACCCGTAAATTGAGCGAGTGCCAGAGCCCCGGCGTGGAATTGATGAAGCGCAGCTGCGAAATCAGGTAATGCATCTGATCGCGAATCTCCACTTCCCACCGCTTAGCATCGTCCGAGTCGGTTTCGAACACCGCCTCTTCCAGCGAAGCCTCGACGAGCTTCACGCCGATGGCGTCGTACCGTAAGTTAACCGCGTGGCCAGTCTGAACGGCCATCCCCAGAGCCAGTGCTATCGCTAAAATCCCCTTCATAACCTCTCCGCGTGTTGTTTGTTTTTTATATTCTTTCGTGAGAAAAATTCACCTAGTTCTAACAAGGAGTTCCCAGTGTATCGCTACCCCCTGCTTACGGCTATTTTGGTTTCCGTCACGATCGCAACCGCGGCCGACACAACGTGCAAAACCGAAGAGACTATGTACTGCAAGGGATTTAAGGGCACTGAACTCGCCAAGTGCATGGACTTGCACAATACGGAAGTCTCCGAATCGTGTCAGGTGACGCTTAAGCACGACAAGTCCAACACGGCGAAGAACGAAGACCCGCTAAAGAACGCCTCCCCCTTGGACAAAGCCAACGCCATCTTCAACCCAACCAAATAGGTACGCCCTACCTTTTTCATGTATTTTTTTCACGCTCTAGAATTGGAACGGCGTTTGCTTGTTTCGTTGAACAAGAATTCAACCCGAGAGGTGAACCCCGATGAAAAAGAAAACAACCGCTAAAGCGAAGAAGACAACCACGAAGGCAAAACAGAAACCGGCCGTCGGCAAAGCGAAGAAAGCTACCAAGGCAGAGCCAAAGGCTCGGTCCGCCAAGCCGAAGCGGACGGAGGCCAAGACCAAAGTGAAAACGCAACGTATGGCGGCCTCAATGGACAACGTCATTCATCTGCGCGTGCCCAACCGCGGGGGATTTGCTCCGTCCGGACAAGAATCGCCGTTCCACGATTCGCGAGGCGCTAGTCACGGTGCTTCTGAAGTACACTCGGACACCGCCAACCCCATGCAGGGAGGTATCCACATCAAGCAGCCGTCGGACCTAGTAGAATCAAAATAATCCGAAGCTCTACGGCCTACCTAGGTAGGCCGTGCCCTAGGTAAACTGCCCCGCACGGATCAACGTAGCGGTCATCACGATGATGGTGATCCATAGGAGCACCCCCATCCACAGCGGGCGGGCGCCGGCCTTTTTTAGTGCCGCGCGGCTCATCTGCGCGCCGATTAAGAAGATCGCCATCGTCATCCCGCTACGGCCAAGGCGGTTTAGGATCGCAAAAAGCTCTTTCGCTGACGAGTTGTCGGCTGGAACCATCGCCTTCAGCGCTACGACCGCGACGAACGCGGGAATGAACCACGGCAGCCCGGCCTTTACCGCCGAGAGAAAAGAGGGCTTCTTCCCTTCCGACTTGCGCCCCATCCACAAACCCAGCACTACCGTGATGGGCAGGATCCAAAGGGCGCGGGTCAGCTTGATCGTCGTGGCGGTGCTCAGACTCGCCTCGGAAAAGCGGGCCGCCGCCCCCACCACCGAGCTAGTGTCGTGGATCGCAATCGCCGCGAAGTAACCAAAATCAGTGACCGACATGCCGAGGAAATGGCCCAACTCCGGAAAAAATAATAAGGCGACTGAGTTGAGCGTGAAGACCACCGCCAGGCCAACCGCGATCTCTTCGTTCTCGGCCTTAATGACTGGGGACACCGCCGCGATGGCACTAGCCCCGCAGATCGCGCTGCCCATCGTGATAAGGATAGAAATCTTTTGCGCCACCCCCAAGAGTTTCGCCAAACCGAACCCCGCCACGATGGTGAAGACGATACTAAATGCGGTAACGCCCACCCCGTGACCACCGGCGCGCACGACCGCCGAAGGGTCCATACCGAAGCCCATCAGCACGATCGAGATCTGCATCACAAGCTTCGACGTTTTTTTCTGCGTGGGGTCAAGCGTGAGGCCGAGCCCCAAGCTTAAGATCAGGCCAGTCACCAGCGCGGTTGCCGACGTAACGAAGGGAAACAGGCAAAGAATCGCAAAGGCCCAAAGCACTAAACTCTTGTCCTTCACGTTCCCTCCGCTTTTCGTGGAAATATTAGGCTGATTTATTGAGAGCGTAATCCAAGTCGGCGCGCAAATCGTCGATAGCCTCAATACCCACGCTCAGTCGAACCAGCGTGTCGGAGATGCCAAGCGACGCGCGGGTTTCCACCGGCAACGACGCGTGGGTCATGATCGCCGGATGGTCGATCAAAGACTCGACTCCGCCTAACGACTCGGCACAGGCGAATAACCTCACGTTCTCGAGCAAACGCCGCGAATTATCCAGGCCGCCCTTCACGAAGAAGGTG
>JAYUBV010000649.1:0-10402 GCA_043740655.1 Pseudomonadota bacterium
GATACCGACTACATTCGCCTCTGCTGGTGGCTCTCTCTGTACGATGAAGAGGTATTCCAGTTCAATCGCGCCACGCTACTGCTGCGGTACCACGAGAAAATGCTGCCGTTCGAGGCGATGCGCGCCGGTTTTTTGAACTCGGAGGATTTGATTCCCACGTTCGTGGGGTCGGCGGCGCGCGCGGAATCCTTTGCGAAGGATCAGCCGGGAGAAGAGATCGTGGCGAAACCATTTTTAGGACACGGCGGAGAAGAGATCTCGCGGCTTAAGATCCGCGAGCTGGCGAATGCAAAATTTAAAGATGGCGAGACCATGATGTGGCAACCGCTGCTCAAAGAGGTCAGCGAGCTGGGCGATCGCCGCGTGATTTATCTGAACGGCGAAATTCTGGGTGACGTCGTGCGCATGCCCAAAACCGGTAGCATTGTCTCCAATTTGGCGCAGGGGGGAACCGCCGTGCACCGCCCGATGAATACGGAAGAGCTGCGCGTCGCCAAAGCGCTGGGCGATTACCTGAAGCAAATTGGAATCGTGTTCGCGGGCTCGGACATGATTGGCAGCAAGTTATCGGAAGTGAACGTGACGTCCCCCACGGGACTACGATCGCTAGAAGCCCTGCACGGCGACGACAAGGCCGCCGACATTATCCGCGCGGTCGTAGCCGCGGTTACTTAACGTAATACTTGGTCAGGTGCTCGATGATCTCGTCGCTCTCGTACATCTTCATACCCTTTTCGGGGTCGACCAGAAACGGGACCTGAGTCTTTCCGCCCAAACGCATCAGCTCTTCTTTCAAAGGCGTGCTCGCCGATCCGAGGGGTACGGGCTTGGACACGTACGGAATCGACTCCACTTCCAGGAAGTAACGGACCTTGACGCAGTAGGGACAACGTTCGGCGTGATACAGCTCGATCATGGGTTCTCCTTGATAGGCGAAACATGAAATCATTCTTTGGCGTGGCTGTTAAGGCGTAAGCGAAACACCGCAGGTTGGGTCCTTGGTGCATTTCGGGGTGCCGGCGAAATGGATCACGCCATCGTACGGAACGGTGGGGTCCCAGGCCAGGCGCCGCAAACACATTTCCGTCGTCAAGGTTTCCGGAGGCGGTCCGGGTGGCGTTCCGATCCAGCCACCCCACGCCGTGGGGGCCGTTCCGTCACTGCAGCTTAAGTCGCAGCTCCAGTAGCACAGAGACCGTTGGTAATTGCCGTCGTCTACCCTTCCCGGAAAGTTAAAGTCGCACGCATGGTAACAGCCATCGTGCCAGCGGCAAAAGCTGTGCGTTTTGCAGCGAGTGATGGGCCAAGTGCAGCGGTAGCCTCGTTCACAGTTGGCGAACGTGGTCACGGTCTTCCCGACGCAATCGCAGCCGGGGCCGCAGGCCCCCAAGCAGCCGAAACCAGGGGGTTCCTTAGGGTCCGCCGGCAGCACCGGATCGGGGACGCATTGAGGCAAGGTGTTTGGAGGAGGGGTAAAGGCGCGCGTGGGGGGGACTAGTAAAATTGCCAGACCCAGAGACCATTGCAGCCGTAATTGCCCCATTTTTTTCGCCCCCCACTCAGAATTACCAGTCGAACGCCCGCTGAGAAAGGGGGGACGGTTGTTAAGGGTAAAGCACCTCATCGCGCATAGAGGTTGTACGACCGGACTTCCTTAACTACCAAGGAGATACAGGGTTAAATAACAGGGTTTCTGGGAGGGGCGATGGTACGGGGAATCTCTTTCCTACTCGTGGTTTTGACTTCGGTGGCAATGGGCACCGTGGATTCGGACGCGCGTAAGGTTGATAGAGCAAATCGGCTGGCGATCGTAGTGGTGGAGTTAGCGGAGCACGCGCCACCCGATCGGCGATTTTTTTACGAGTTCGTGGAAGCGGCGGCACTCGCCGAGACTAAGAACCGCATCAAGCCGGTATACGGAAAAGTGATGTTGCTGACGGGAAAGGAGGCAACGCTAAGCAAACTTTTAGGGGGAATGAGAGATGCTTTGGCAGAACCGTCCGTGCGTAGCATCGATCTATTTCTGCACCTACACGGCAGTCCGGGATCGCTGACGTTGCGCGAGGGGTCGCACCCGACCAGGATCATCTCGGATAATTTGCGGAACATGAAAGGGCTCTCGGACAAACTACGCGCGGTGAACTCCACGGCGTGCTGGGGCGCCACCCACCTAAAAGATTTTCTGAACGCGGGCTTCAAGGTGGCTAGCGGTTCCCGCAAGGTGAATGCGAACGGCGCCCACGATGTGCCGGCGTTCTTGAGCCTGTGGGGGAAAGGGGAAACCTACTCCCGCGCGCAAGAAGCGGGCAACGACGCCCGTTGGATTCGGTTTTACGACGGTATCGCCGGAAGCTGGGGAATCGGCGAAGTGGATAGCTTCAAGGATATCGAAGGCCGTTCCGACCTTACGATTTCGGACGCACCTTAACTTTAATCGGTACGCGCTTGGGCGACGCCATCATTAGGCGTCCCCCTAATAGTGCCGATATCAAAATCAACAAGTTCGCGAACGAGCCCCAACCCGGGTGTGCTGGCTGGTCGCTGTGGACGCTCAGGCAAGATCCCCCACCGAGGCTAGCGGCGTTGGTCGTCGAGGCAGCCGCTGCATCCGAAGTCGGGCTTACGCCGCGAACCGTTTCGCCGATCGTGGGCACCTTCACCGTCAGCATGGGGTCGCCGAAGAGTGTCCAGCTGCCCGTCACCTCGGCGGTACCGGTAGAGATGCCACCCTGAATCTTAGCCATGCGGATTACGTCACCTAGCCGCGTGCCCGGATGGGTCGCGAAGTATTGGTAAAGGGCATCCTGCACCGGCACCTGTAGGTCGGGGCTGGTCAATGAGGTGGAGGCAAACATCGCAATCGCGCCGCCGTAGCCGTTGAAGAGCAGCTTATCGGTAATGCTCGCGCGCGTCGGGTCCGCATCGTAGTACATGCCGCTCAAGCAGTTCATGGCCACCACTACCGGCAGGGCCGTGTTCGTGAGCGCGGCCGCGTCGGCGTTGTTGAACACCGCTTGATCCGCCCACGTGTCCTCGGCTCCGTGGCCCAGAAAGTGGATGAAGAGCGAACCATTATTGAACGCATTTACGATCTGATTCTTAAGCCCCGCATCACCCAACCCACTACGTTTTAGGCGATTGATATTGATGAACGAGTTCCACTGCGACGGAATCAGATTGGCCAGCCGATCGGCCTTGTCGTCGAACTTCTCGCCACCGTTCAGATCGGTGTCGCTGATCATGGTCACGCGGCGGGCGCCATCCCCCGTCGGATTCGCTGTGCCACTTTCGTAAGCGATGACCTTGTCCACATACGTCATGATTGAGGAAGCCGTGCCGCCCGGAATGCGGCCGATGGCGAGGGCGGGCATCGTGCTGCCTACGGTGAGCGCGACGTAATAGTTATCGTTTCCGTAATCCACCGTCGCACCTTTGCTAAAGTAAACCGGCACGCCGGTAACTGTTCCCAAGCCTAATTGGGCTTTGGGATCAAACGTACCGTCACCGATGAGCACGACGTATTTCGGGGCGGGGCTTTGCCAGTTGGATACCGCGTAAGCGATGAAGTCGCGGATGGCGGTCGGAGACCGAATTCCCTGTCCGAACTCCATGAACAAGTCTTCCGTGGGCACTAGCGCCGTACGGGCGCCGTTCGATCGGCGCCAATCGGCGAGCTTGGCCGCGGAGCTAAGCAATTGGCGAGGTCCGATGTAGAGGACGTCGGCCCCTTGGCCCGTGCCCTTCCAGTTGCTACCCGGATTTAGTTCCAACGCCCAGGGAACTAGCGCCGCGGCATCAGCGACCGTCGTGATACGTTTTCCGCGCGTCGAGCTGCCGGAGATCGTGGCGAATTTAGCAGAGAAGACTCCCGCGTTATTTGAGAACGCCACGTTGCCGAGTACCGCCGTGGAACCTACTTGGGAGACATCGTAGACGCTTACGTTGGCGGAGGTGAAGCCATCCACGGTCATGTCCTTCCCGGCCTGCGTGTTTTGGACGTCCAGCAGACCCCGGTCGGCCACGAACGTGTGCGGATAGTCGATGGAAACCTTCTCGACGTTGACGACGTCGTAGTCTCCGTTCGACACCATATCGCCTACCACCCGAAGCTCGATCTGATTGTGACCGCCAATGAACATCGCCACGGGAACCGAGAACTCCATCGAATAGGGCTGGTTTGACTGCCAGGCATGATCCCCTGAGTAAGCCGCCGCTCCGTTGACGTAGAGGCGCAGGTGATGAGTCGGGTTATTCGCGATCGACCCCTTGCCGCCTTTGACCGCGACGCGGATTTGAACATTGCCACTCGACGCAAGGTTGGGAAGATCAAATTCGGGTCTCAGCGAAGCGTCGCCCGCAGTCGTCTCGGGGGCGTAAATCCGGCCCCAATAAATGTGCTCGACGTTGTCGCCAATGGGTTCGTTGAAAACGGAGATTGAAGGGACCTTCAACTCAAGGCGTCGACGTAGTGAAGTCTGGGCGGAGTCCACCGCCACCGGTGTGGCATCGAGAGTGGCCATGCGGAGACCGGCGACGCTATCCACGTAAAGGACGAGCGAATTACGATCCGAAGTGTGGATGTCAAAGTAAGGCGCAAAGAAACGAATCTCGTCTCCAACCTTAAAGGACAGACCAGCGCTCAGAACTTGCAGCGGCAGCTCGCCGACCTTCGAGAAGAGACGCAGCTTATTCACGTTGGAGCCCGAGAACGGGCCATCCACGCCGGCGGCTACTAAATCCGAGTACCGCAACCGGTAGAGTCCCGCTTTCTTGATGTGAATCTTGAGCGAACCCTCGTAACCCCACGGGCCACTTTCCGTGACCGGCGAACCGACGTTCCAATTCGGAGCTCCCGACAGTTGCACGTCGAAAGTGATCTGAGAAATCTTGTTCGATATCCGGGCTACCGGGTTGTACTTCACCGGCCGTACAACGATCGGCAGGTAATAGAGCCCCTGATTCTCGACGACGTCCTTGAACTCGATGGGCTGGGCCGGGGCCATTTGATTCGTACCGTAGTAAGGTCCGTCAAAGACACGGCTCGAGACCAGTGCCCCGTTGACGACGGTCCAGGTGCGCGCCGTTACGATATCGATGGGCGACACATCTGCGGCCGTGCGGGAGATCTCGGTGAAAGTAGCCGTGGCCGAACTCGGAACTTCGATGAGGATCACGCGTTCCGGCAGCTCCGGTTGTCCGCTTACCGTGGTGGACGCATAACCGGCGACTGAAATCTGATCGTAGCCGTTGACGTCGGAAGCGGAGCGAACCACCGCGGGCACATCGATGCGTAACCGAATCGAATTCTTCGTTCTCGCCAGCTGGGTCACGCCCGGGGCGACGGAGATGATGCCCGGAGTGGTGTCACTCCCCGCCGGCGCGCCGCTACCGTTGGCGTTGCCGCCGACGATCGACGTTCCGGCCGGTGCCGGCACCGCACCTAGAGTACCGAGCGGCGTGGCGTTTACCGGGCCGTGGAAGGTGCGCTTACCGTTCACCGCGATGTCTTCAAGGCGGTAGTAGTACGTCACGCCATTCGTCACGCCCGAGTCGCGGAAATCGTAGATGCCGTGAACCGTGCCGCTCTGGATTGGGTTGCGAATCAGCGTCGGATTAATCTGCGCGTAACCGTCGCTGGGGCTTGTACTGCGGTAAAGATTGAAACCCTGGTGCGCGGATTCCATCCCGGTCGACCAGAGTAAGCGCACCACGGCGTTATAAGGCTCGGCGCGGAATGGCTGCGACAACGAGACCGGCGACTGCGAGGCGGAGATCGTGCCATTGCAGTTCGTCATCTGAACCTTGGTGGCCGGATCGGGTAAACCCACGCCAAATTGGAAATCGCCGAACCAGTTTGTGAAGTTAATCGTCTGGTTGGCGCAGCCGGTTGATTTCAATAAGTAATAGGTAGCCGACGGACTCGGAGGTGTCCCGGCCGGCCCCCAGTTAAAGCCAATGTAGTCGGCCGTGGTCGGAAGCGTTCCGGTGGTATTAAGTTGCATTGCATAGAGGGGCGAGCAGCTCGCCGGGTCGGGAATGTTGCGCAGCTGTCCACCGGCAAGGCTCGGTACGTTAGTAGTGCCGCCGATCTGCATGCCGTTACAATCCAGCCATTCGACCATCCAGCCGTTTAAGTCTATCGTTCCAGACGTAGACACGAACGACCAACGGCCCGTGCCGCCGCCCGAGTGGGTCAGCGCTGCTTTATTGCTCGTTAACTGCGGATAGCCATCGTTGGTGCCACCGAGCTTAAGGGTGCCGCCCGCGACCAAGAAAGTTGTACCGGGGGCTATCGCCACCGTACCGCCGCCGTCGACCTGCATCGTCGCCGACCTGAGCGTCGCCGCATTCGGCAAGGTCAGCGTATCGCCGTTACGGACGTTGAAGACAAAGTTCTGGCTCGCCGGAATGCTGAAGTTGTTGATCGTTAGGTTGTTGTTGCCGATGTAGACGTAACCGCCGGCCGTTTTATTGAAGACGAGGTAATTAAGGGCCGAAGAGCTTTGCAGCGTTTGGTTGGTAACCGTCGTACCATCATCTCTGATCGTAACCGTGGCCGTGTTATTCGCCTGCACGATCGTACCCGTATTGGTGAGCGATCCGTAAACGTCCAGGTTCTGCCCGCTATTGATGGTGACGGTGCCGTTACCGATGGTGATCGACTTACAGATGGCCCCCGCGGCGCTGATGAGGGGGTTAAATGTAGCGGCATTGATGATGCAGTTTTTGGTGGCGTTCGGAATAATCGTGTTGGGTGACCAGTTAAGGGGATCGTTCCAATCGGTGGAGACCGTTCCGGTCCACGTGATCGAGTTACCGATCACGGTGAGTGTCCGCCCGCTCCTAGGTGGAGCGAACGATCCGTTGAATGAGTAATTCTGGCTGTTCACCACATCCGAAGAGTTGCTGATTTTGGCCACGAGGGTGGCCCCGGACGTGGCGGCCGAGGCCACGTCAAATTCGATATAGGCGCAGCGCGGAGGTGGCGCCGTAGCGTCTGACTGCAAAGCAACGCCGCTGAGTCCGCTAAAGGTGATCGAAGGGGGGCTTCCGCTGAAGGAAAGGGAACTACCGACTTGGGTTCCGCCACTTCCGGTACAGTTCGCATCGTAGTACAGACGGGCGTTCGAAACGTCCGCGGAGGCACCGGTTCCACCCAGCGTGACCTTAATCGAAGTCAGGTTAGTGGTGTTGAACGCACCGGCATCGGTTTGTTGGAAAGACCACCAGCCGGCTCGTAGCGCGGTGTCGCCTTGATTCGTACTGTTGGTCGACGCCGTTGCGGTTTGCACTCCCGATTGAGTTCCGGTGGTGGCGAAGGCGGCGCCCCCCACGGTGGTGGTCAAACTAAAGGTATTCGCGGTCGGAGCCGGAATGGGCGCTACGTAATAAATGGTTCCGGCCGTAATCCCGGTGGGGAGAGCCCCCGTGGTGCTGAAAACAACCGAGGCCCCGGAGGCTAGTCCGTGCGAAGTCCACGTAACCACGCCCGGAGTCGCGATGCTGATTGAGGCCGAAGAGGTTAGGGTATGCAACCCGGACTGGCTACCCGTCGTGTTGATAGCCGCACCACCTGAAGTAGCGGCTACGGAGAAGGTATTCGCCGTAGGGGCCGGCGAGGCGGCGACGTAATAAACCGTGCCCGCGATTAGGCCAGTGGGCAGAGCTCCCGTGGTTGCAAAACTAACCGAAGCCCCCGCGCTCAGCCCATGCGCCGTCCACGTCACCACTCCCGGAGTGGCGATGGTGACGGAGCCCGTGCCGCTTCTAGTCGAGTTAGAATCTCGCGCCAAAAGTTTTAGGGTGGTGGTGGGGGAGGTCCACGACACAAGGTAGACCGGCCCCGTAGAGTAGGCGTTGCCGGTGAGGCTGCCGCTATACGCGCTAATCGTGAGAGTACCCGCGGCTACTCCGGCTCCCGTGACTACCGACTTCGCTCCGGTGGCGGTGGAGCCGTTGAGATCGAACGTCATGTTCGCCCAACCATTTCCCGGGACCTGGCGGTTTAAGGTGATCAAAACCGGGTTGGCTCCGATGGGGTACGTGAACGCGCCATTTTGTAAGTAGTAGGTCGGATCGATCGTGGCGCCGGAGTTAATCGTTACGCCGCTCACCGCGAGCCGATTGAACGAATAATTCTGGGCTTTAATCGTTCCGTTTACGGCGACCGCACAACCGGTAACGATTCCCGTACAGGTCAACGACGCCGACTGAGAGGCGCTGCCGACCATGGATAACGTACCCGCAGCCCCCACCGTCAAAACTTTGCCGTCGCCTAGGGTCAGCGTGGCGCCGGGGTCAATCTGAAGCGTGCCGCCGTTGACGTTGATGTTTCCGGCTACCGTGAGGTTATTTCCGGCGGTAATCCGCAGCGTACCGGCGGTTAGGGTCAAGTCTCCGTTCACCGTAACGGAACTGTCGACGGTCACCGTACCGCTGGTCGCGGTATTGTTGATCGTGAGGTTTCCCGGAATCGCAGTTTTCGCAATGATACTCTGGTTCGCCACGGTCGAGGCGAACGTAAAAGTTCCGGCAGTGGCCGTGGGAAAGGTATAGCCGCTTCCGATGTTGAGCGAACCCAAAACGGTGAAGACATCGGCAGTGCTGTTCCAAGACAGTTGTCCGTTGTCAGGAAGGGTTACGTTTAAACAAGTACGGGGGCCGTTCGTGATCGGAATCGAATAGGCCGGGCCAATCTGGCAGTCGTCCGTCGTTGCCGGCAACCCGGCGGGTTGCCAGTTACCGGTGTTAAAATCCCAGTTCGTCTGCGATCCGGCGACACCCGCGGGGTTAGTGTTACCGCCGTTCCATATCTTGGTGGAAGCCCCGCCTACCGTAATCGTGGACAGCGGTCCTTGAACCGGAGGGCCGTTGGTGCTGGGGAAGGCATAACTTTGCGAGTTCACCACGTCCTCGGTCGACGCAATTTTTACCTGGATCGTGGAGCTCAGGCGCGCATTCACCGTAGTGGCGAGCAGCACGTGGATGCATTTCGGCGTGGTGCTATATATGGAGAGCGTTCCCGCGGGAATCGAAAGCGTAGCCGTAGGCGGATTATTCACGAAGGTGAGACTGGCCCCGATCAGGGTGTCGACGCCGGCGTCGTAAACGCAGTTGGCGTTCGTATCGAAATAGACTTTGGCGTACTTAACGTCCGCCGCTGAGTTGTTGCCGCCCAGCGTGAATTTTAGCGACGTGATGTCGCTGGCGGTACCCGTTCCATTTAAGCTGAAGGCGAACGTGGCAAAAACGGTGTCGGCCGAGCTTCGACCAATGGTGGCAGGGGGATTGCCGCCGGCGGTGCTATTGGCGAGCTGGATGCCAACCGGCGCCTGGCTGCCCCAATTGATCTTGTTGCTCGGATCGGTTTCGTAGGTCGCTCCACCCAAACCCGACCAGTTATCGATGGTGGCGGCGGAGCCGGTGTAGTTGGTAGCGTCGAAATTTTTAACGTTCGATACCGCGTTGTCGTTGAAGAAACCAAGGCCCGTCGGATTCGGAGCCGTGGGCAGGCTCTTGGCCGTGTTGAGCGTAACGGCGTAGCTGTTGGCGGGCAGGTAGTGGAATTCCCCATTGGAAAGCGATTGAATGGAATCTGACCCAGCCGTGGTGATGTTCAGCCCCAGGGCGGTAGTTCGGCTAATGGAGAAAAAGTTGGCGTTGATGGAGCCTTGAACATTTAACGTGAAACTCGAACTGCCGTCCACGGCGTCAAGTTTGGCCACCGCCCCGGAGTTTCCGATGATCTGAAACACGCCGCCGGCTTTTACGCGCAGCGTTTTCCCGTTGCCGATTAGCACCGAGCCACCGGCCGCGATTTTTAAGACGCCGCTGACTTCGATGCCGCCCGCCGCCGTCAGCACGGCTCCATTTTGAATTTCCAAGGTCGCGCTGGCGGGGATGGTGAGCACGTTACTCGAGTTAGAAAGGGTAAGGCCGGCCTGCACTTTAATTGTTCCGGCGCCGCTACCGATCGTGAACGCATCTCTTACGGTAAATGCGCTCGGCATCAGGACGCTAGTCGAGTTAGTAATAAAAAGTTTTGAAATGGAGTCGACGTTATCGAAAGTCTGCTGGGCCGCGCCCGCCATTTTAATGACAAAGTTCGAATTGGTCGTAAGCGATCCGGCGTTCTGGTTCGTGAAGAATTCGCCACCGATGGTAACGACTTGGCTACCCGCAAGACTGTGCGTGCCGGTTTGGGTTCCCGTGGGGCAGATCGCACTGCCGTCCGAGGTCGCGCTGATCGAAAAGGTATTGGCGGCCGGAGCCGGGTTGGCCGCGACGTAATAGATCGTTCCGGCCGTGATACCCGTGGGAAGGGTACCCGTGGTGGTGAAACTAATCGGACTTCCCGCCGTGAGTCCATGGCCGATAACGGTAATGACCCCGACCTGAGCGC
>JAYUBV010000650.1:0-10351 GCA_043740655.1 Pseudomonadota bacterium
TGTCGATGGCGTACCCATCGCGCAGCAAGGCGGCGATCTCTTGCCCCATGCGTCCCGAAGCCCCCCAGAGGCCGACTTTATAAATCATGGCAACGCCTCGCTGGATTTAAGCGCGGCATGAATCATCGCCTCGGTGCGGGCCGTAACGGGTACGAGCGGTAAGCGCAGCGAGCCGTCGCCGAAGCCCAACGTTTCTAGGGCCTTTTTCACCGGTGCGGGGTTGGTTTCTTCGAACATCGCTTGCACGAGCGGAAGTAACTTTTTCTGAATGTCATATACCGTCGCCCAGTCGCCTTTGTCGAACGCCTGCATCATCCGCACGAGGGGACGCGGGGCCACATTGGCGGAAGCCGAGATGATGCCCGTGCCGCCGAGGCTTAGCGTAATCGCCAACGCATCGTCGTCGCCCGCAAGCAACGCCTTCTCTTTGAAAACCGGTTGGGTGGAGAGGGCCAACCACTGCGCGTAGCTACCGCTAGCTTCTTTGATCGCCACGACTTTTTTCAGCGCCATTACTTTTTCTACCGTCTCGGGTTGCATGAATACATTGGTGCGACCGGGAATGTGGTAGACCACGATCGGCAGCGGCGAGTGGTTCGATAGAAATTCGTAGTGCGCGTAAACTCCCGCGGGGGTCGGCTTATTATAGTACGGCGTCACGACCAGCGCAGCGTCGCAACCGAGCTTGGCGGCCTGTTCGATCGCCCGCAGCGACTTCTTGGTATCGTTGCTGCCGCAACCCGCGATAACGGTGAGCCGCTTGGACTTGGCGAACGCTACGGTGGTTCTCCAAATGGCGTCCCGCTCGTCGTCGCTGAGAACCGCACCTTCACCGGTGGTACCGCAGGGAACAAATCCGGCGACGCCGGCTTCGGCCAGCCATGCCAGGTGACGAGTGTAGCTCGTGAGATCCAAGTTTTCTGACCCGCTAAACGGTGTGGCATTGGCCACGTATACGCCCTTGAGTTTCATCCTTTGCCTTTCTTACTTCCGAATAGCGTGGCGGGTTCGTAATCCGCGGACGGACTCTCGGACTCGCCTTCGCAAACGAACGTGGATCCTCCACGGAGGAGAACAAATTTGGAAATGGGGCTGACGTCCACCTCTAGGTCACCCCCGGGCACGGTGACCTCCACTGGAAAATCTTGCATGTACTGTTCGGCAAAAACGACGGCCGCGGCGGTGGCGCCCGTGCCGCACGCAAAGGTTTGTTCCTCCACACCACGCTCGAAAGTGGTGGAGAGAATCTTGTTCGTGCTGATGCGTTGGTAAAACGTGATGTTGCTGCCGTCTTTGAACGCGGCGTGGTTCACCAGCAGCCGACCCACCGAGGTGACCGGGTACGAAGACAGGTCCTTTACTTCGATCACGGCGTGCGGCACCCCGGTGTTGACACAAAGTGTTTGAAAAACATTTTTCTCGGTCGAGAGGATCCTCTCTTCCAGCGCGAAGCCATTGGGGCCGACCGGAAACATGGTGACCTCGGAACGACCGTCCGGCAGTAGCTTACCCTTAATGATTCCCGCGCGAGTTTCTAGCGCTAGCACGGTGCCGACGGTAAAATGGCGTTCGGAGGCGTAGCGCAGCACGCAGCGAGCGGCGTTGCCGCACATTTCTGCCGAGCTGGCGTCGGAGTTGAAAAAGTCCCAGGCCATGTCGACCTTCTCGATCTCACTGCGCTTTAAGACCACGAGCCCATCGGCGCCAATACCGAAGTGACGATCGCACAGCATTTGAATTTCCGGTTTATTCAGCGGAATGCGGTTTTCTTGGCGAAAGTTATCTACGATGATGAAATCGTTTCCGCAGCCGTGCATTTTTGTGAAATGGAATCTCATTTCTTTTTTTCCGTTTCGGATGGCGGAGGCGGCGCTACCGCCGCCTTTTGCCGTTCTTCCGCCTCGTACCGCTCGTAGGTGATGAGGTCGGTCTTTACCCCGCACGAACCGGACAGCAAGGCGAAAGCGAATGCGAAGGTGAGAAGAACCACTCTCACGGTGCCAGCTCCTTGATCGTTTCGGCCACTAGCCTAGCGCCGGTTTCGGCTTCCTCCAGCGAAAGCACGAGGGGAGGCGCGAGACGAATCACGTGTTCGTGCGTCTCTTTGCAGAGAATTCCCTTTTCCATCAGCCTTGCGCAATAGCGCCGTGCGCCGCCGACCGTGGCATCCATTTCGATACCCAGCAAGGCGCCCTTGCCGCGAATTTCTTTCACGTGGGGCAGGTCCGTCGCGCTGAGTACATTGCGAATCGTCGTCCCGATAGCCATCGCCTTTTCCGAGAGCTTTTCATCGCGGAGCAGACGAATTGCGGTGCGTCCAACCGCGCAGGCCAACGGATTTCCGCCGAAGGTGGAGCCATGTTCACCGGGGTGAAGCACGTCGAGCACATCGCGCCGACCCACCACCGCGGACAACGGCAGCACTCCGCCGCCCAGCGATTTGCCGAGGATCATGAGGTCCGGCTGCACGCCGTCGTGTTGGAAACAGAAGTCTTTCCCCGTACGGCCGAGACCGGTTTGAATTTCGTCCAGGATTAAAAGCACGTTGTTCTTCTGGCAAAGGTCCTTTACGCGTTGCAGGTAACCCGCCGGCGGAATCAAAATTCCGGCTTCGGCCTGAATCGGTTCGAGCAGTACGGCCGCGGTGTTCTTATCGATCGCCTTCGCAAGCTGATCGGCGTCACCAAAATCAACCTCGACGAAGCCCGGCGTAAACGGACCGAACCCGTTCCGGTAACCCTGCTCCGATGAGAAAGAGACGATCGAGATCGTCCTTCCGTGAAAATTATTGCGGGCGGTGATTATCGTCGCCTTATCCGTGGCGACCCCCTTTTTGGTGTAGGCCCATTTGCGTGCGATTTTCAGCGCACTTTCGACGGCTTCGGAGCCGCTGTTCATCGTGAGCACCATCTCCATGCCGCAGAAATTCGCGAGCTCTTCGGAGAACAGCGAAAGCTCTTCCGCGTGAAACGCCCGCGAGCAGATGGCAAGCCGGTCGACCTGCGCCTTCAGCGTGGCGACGATCTTGGGGTGGCTGTGCCCGAAGTTGAGCGCGGAGTAGCAGGCCAGAAAATCGAGGTATTCCTTCCCCTCCACATCCCAAACCTTGGCCCCCTGGCCGCGTTGCAGCACCAGCGGCAGCGGATGGTAATTATGGGTGCCGTACTTCTCTACCCTTTGAATGAGATCTTGCGTTTTCGACATTGGCGGCAGACTAGCGCAATCCGGTGGGAAACGGTATAGCGGGGCCGTGGGCTTTTACATTGAAATGACTCGGGCAACCAAAGCACCCGAGTACCGAGAAAACTTCATTCCTTTCGTCTATTTCGGTCTCTTAGGCTTTAGCGGCCTGGCCCTAGTGGGGATGGCGGTGGCGGCTAATGAAGTGCTGGCAGACCTGGCCGCCGTAGGCAGTAGTTTTTGGGACAAAATTTTGGTCTACGGACCCATCGCCTGCGTCCCCGTGATCGGAGCGATGACGGTGAAACTGGCCGCCGCCCGAAAGTACATCAGGTTCGAGGGCGACACCGTGGAGTGGGGTACCCGTTTGGCCGGGAAGCCGTTCCGCCTGCGCACGCTTAACCGCCCCCAGGTGGTGGGCTTCGAGCTAGAGAACCATCGCCCGAAGTCGAACCTGGCCCCCCAGCACCACGACAATCCGGCTTATTACATTCGCGGCCATTGGCGGCTGATGATGAAAACGAAAGAGGGGAACCCGTTGCTCCTCGATCGGCATACCGAACGCGAAGCCCTCATTCCCCTCTACGACGATTTGAATGCCTGGTTGCATTCCAAATAGGGCTAACTACGGCTGCGTCGCGACGATCGGAACGACCAACCCCAGATTTTCAAATTGGATGTGCCCCTTAATTTTCTGCGGCGCTAAAACGTAATGCCACAGCACCAACTTGACCGGCCCCTCGCCGGACGACCCGGAGTAGTGGTACTCGCGGTAAGTGCCACCGCCGTGGGTCTTGTCGAAAGCGACGAGACCGTTCAGCTCGATTTCGAGCGACTTGCCACCGGTTTGAAACACTCTGGCGGTCACCGCTTCGATCTGACAACGGAACGAGGTGAGGTACGGGGGCGCATCCTTACGGACGCAGTCCTTTATCGTGCCCGGCCGTAGTTCCAGGTGCTCGCGCGTGAAGACCGAATTCACCAGTTCGCCCGTCACCGTTCCGGATAGGTACGAAGGCAGGCCGCCCGCCAGGGCAAAACCCGAAAAACCGACCGCCAAAAACAGACTGAAAATACATTTCATTAAACCTCCCCATTGGTTGATTCAGAACTCCTCCCGCGAGACTGAACTGTCAATTAACCCAATAAAATCGTGAACTTTTCTGCATACCCTTGCCTAAAGCGCTAAACCACTAAAACTATTGGGGAAAGGCCTAGACACCCGTCTAGCTGGCTGACGGTCGGGTAACCCCCCGGCCCCCCAAGGGAATTGGAATTGTGGCGGTGAAATGTCGAATTCCTTAACGAACTTCATAATGTTAGGTCACTTGGCACGTTCAGAATTTGGCCCCCCCCGTGCACTCTAAGAGAATACACAACTCACAGGAGTCCATTTGGTTTGGGAATCAAAAATTTCTGCATTCTTCCTTAGCGCGCAGGCCTTGCTCGTCGTCATCGGCGTGGCACACAACCAATCGCTTTTGAATCAGTTCGAGAAGAACAAGAACGTCGTCTTTTTCCGTGAGCTGGCAGTCCGCATGGACCAGGCGGAGGAGCTGCTTTTGCCCCGCGAAAGCCTGCCCACGTCCCAGTACGATCCCAATATTCCGCTATTCAGTCGGACCCAGATCTACCGGATTGTGGAGGCTAAGTGGAGGGGGAAGGACCCCAAACAAATTCTGGAGGCCTCGCAGGCGATTTTCGAAGAGGCACAGCGCTTTGGCTTCGACCCCTATTTTCTGCTCGCCGTCGTCGAACGCGAGAGCCGTTTCAACCCTTTGGCTAAAGGTAGCCACGGTGAAATCGGCCTGATGCAGATTAAGCCCGACACCGCCGAATGGATTTCCGAGCGTTACGGTTTCCCCTGGGCGGGCATCGATAAGTTATACGCACCCGCGAATAACATTCGCCTGGGTGCCGCTTACTTTGATTTCTTACGGCGCAGCTTCCGTTCCGATGGGCGGCTGTACCTTTCCGCTTATAACCTGGGCCCCAAGCGCACGCGTGAAGTTCTGCGTGCACGTCCTCGCCGTAGCTTCTACGCCACCGAGGTCATCGGTAACTACCTCCGCCTGCACAGTCAGCGGGACGAGAGTGGCGACAACGGCTAGGTCATTGCGAGTCCTCGAAGAGGACCGGGCAGCCCCAGACCAACCCCGTTGCACGAGATCCAGCTCCGTTGGCTGGCATTTTACGGGGTGGCTTCGGTTCCCTCGCCACGACGGTTAGAATACATAGATCTCCTTTCGTCAGCGTAAAAGGTCAGCCACACCGTTTTGGTTTTAGCCGCTTTTACTGACGGCGGTGACTAAACGCGCGCCGAGAGTTTCCGTCGACCACTAGACCACACCCTCCTCGAAAATGGTCCCTTCGTTGCAAAACCTAGAAGCATGAAGATGCCGATTTGCAGCCTGGTTCTCTTCTCCCAACTCATCGCGCTCGGCGAAGGGCACGATGGCGGAGGCGCCGCGGGCGGGCGGCCTACCCTCGATGCGCACGATCTGGAACATGACGTAAAGGGGATTTTCGCTAGCAAATGCCAAAGTTGCCACGAGGGGGACGGAAAGTTTACCGATGCCAATCTTCCGGAAGAAGCCTGGAAGAAAAAAGTCTTCGATGCGCTCAATCACCAAGGCAGCGTGAAACCGATGCCGCCTTCCACGGCGGAACAGTTGAGCGAAGCCGAGGTAAAAAAAATAAACGACTGGGCGGGTTTCGGAGCCGCGGCACCGTCGGGCTGCGCTGCCATACCAACGGAACCGTCGCCCGCGGTGATTCGCGGAATTTTTGCCGATCGCTGTGTCACTTGCCACGGCAAGTTGTCCTTTAACCCTACGAGCGTGCTGCGTCCGGGCCACCACCAGTTTTTAAACAATTCGGGCAATCTCGATCGCGCGGTACTGGGGGACATGAGCGAGCTCGAACCGAACAAGATGCCGGAAAGCAAAACGTCGCTCGGGCGCATCATGGAGGCGCTAAGTAATTACACGATGCCCCCGCGCGCGAACCTGCCGGTGATCAATCATCCTTCCAATACGCTGCTGCCCGAAATCGGCACGCCGGAGATGACGGTGCCCGAACGCAACTTTGCGATCCGTGCCCTGAAGGCGTGGATACAAAAAGAAAACTGTCCGCCTAGAAAGTGGACGCAGCTTTCGGATGCGAAAACTAAGAAACCCTACGTGGCGAACTATGCAGACGTCGCTAATCAGTGCGGGGCCAATGGCATGCGCGTTCCGACCGCGAAACAAATGGAAATGGTGAAAGAAAAGATGGCCGGCGAAGTGCCCGACGGTACCTGCGTGTGGACGACCACGTTCCACGCTTCGTCGACCAAAGACCGGGCGTTGAGAAAAGCGCTGCTCGTCTCGAACGGCCAATCTACCTACGTTCCCAAAGAGGAGACGGCATCATGTTTAGCGGTCTGCGCGGAGTAGGACACGGCTGTAGAAGCTGTGCCCTTTGCTTAATATTCGTCGCGGGCGAAAGCTTGGCGCGGGAAGGGATGAGGCTGCCCGGCAGTCCCGTCTGCAAGGAGGACGCTTCCTCCCTATCCGCGTCCGATGTTTTGGACTGGAAGGAGTACGCCGATAGCGTGGTGCCGCCATTGAATCGCATCGGCACGACCGGGAGAAACACGGAGCCGGCGAAACTGACGGCGGAGCTGGCGCGCAACCGTTATATCTCGGCGGCGTACCTCGATATGTGCCGTGATCGCGTGATGGATCGCGGAACGTGTACGGAAAAAGCCGACCCCGGTTTTCTGTGGGCGTGCGCCGCGGCCCGCGGCTCGTACACGGCGGGCCAGTACATGGAGCAGGGTTTGATCACCGCAAAGAGTGAAGCCAAGGCCGGACTCGCCGGGAAGCTACTCGGCGACAAAGGCGTGTTACCGGCGGTGGCGCTGTTGGGAAAAGCGAATGGGAAGATCTTCGACGACGTTGGCTGGCACCACTTCGCCGCCGCCAAGTGCGGAGCGAACTTCGCCGCTTCTTTGCTGAACGTTTCCTCCTCCCCACGGCGCGATCAATATATGGATTACTGGATCCGTACTCAGCAGGCGCAGCCCGAGTCGCGCGTCGCGGGCACCCCGGTGGAACTTTTGTTGGAAGTGGAGCAGAGGCTCATCCAGCCCGGAATGCAGGAAAATAAGTTATTGCTGAGCGCGCTGACGCGGTCGGGGATGATTCAATCGGGCGTCGGCGGGGCCAAAGGTTTATTGCCGTTCGTGACGGAAAATTTGAAACTGGGTGCAAGCCAAGCCAATCTGGCGAGCTACTCGCAGCGGTTTCGTTGGGAACGCGACCACGTGGTGCCCAAGATTTTAGAAGACGTATTGCGGGCCGGGTGCGCGGGTATGGGCCGCCTAAATACGATCGCGCAAATCCTCCGCGAAAAACAAAATGATGAGGCCGAAAAGTTTTCCGGCCTACGCGAGTTCCGTCGCGTCAATCCCAAGGCGACGCCGGAGAGCTCAACTTCGGGAGTCCTCGCCCACTCAGAACCAGATGCCCACCCGCAGGGTCACCAGTGAAGGGTGGCCCGACGCATTTTCTTTGAGCACGACTGCATAGCGAAGTCCGGCGTCGAACTGCACGTTGGCGGTACGGAAAAGCTGAATTCCCGCCTGGGCGCCGACCGAAAAGCCGGTGGCGGTTCGCGGTACCGGCGACGTGGACTGTGATCGCGCGTAGGTCAGACCGAAGTCGGCCGCGACGTAGGGCACGTGCTCGCCCGAGTAAAGGAACCCCTGCACCCCGACCCCCACGCTGGCCCAGGTTGCCGAGCCGTTGATGGCCAGCTCGCCGTTCAATTTGATGATCGCTTCGTTCAGGTCCCAGCCGTAGGTGCCGGCGGCCAGCATGCCCGTTCCATCGGCCACCATATTGCTCATAAAGGCGGGGCCGATGCCCACGTAACCGACGTTGCGGCTCGCCCGACGACGCGGCCGACCAATGTCCGACCCCTCGCTGGACTCATCTGAAGTGGCTACCGAGCCCTTCTTGCTTTTGGCCGGGATGGGAAAAGGCTCGTCCGCCGAAGCCTTCTGGATGGGTAGGGACAGGGAAATCAACAAAATGGCTAATGGAATTAGACGCATGGCATCTCCAATCGGAAAGAGTCTACCCCATCCCCCTGGTTTTGAGGAACCTCACCCGGCGTGGTACTGAATGAGGTAAGGAACATCCCATGGGCCGCCGTAGAGACATTAAGGAACGTTGCGAGGAATGCTGGTTTCGCCACGAGCTATGCGTCTGCGCCCTCATTCCCCAGCGCGAGCTGAATACGCGGCTACTGCTGTTGATGCATCACACCGAGTGGGCCTCGACCACTAACACCGGCCGGTTCGCGTTGCGGGCCCTGCCCAACAGTGAAGTGCGCTTCCGCGGCCTGCCCGAAGTAAAGGTCAGCCTCGATGACCTGCGCAACGGCCCCGGTCAGTTATTACTTTTGTACCCGTCCGAAAAGGCTCAGCTATTGACGCCGGAATGGGTCGCGACTTTGAAAAAGCCCGTCACGCTGATCGTGCCGGACGGAACGTGGCGCCAGGCCGCCAAAGTGTTCCGCCGCGAACGCGTGCTGCGCGAACAGGCGATTCCCGTAATGTTGCCCGAAGTGATGATGTCGGACTATCTGCTTCGCCGTATGGATAAGCCCGGCGCCCTGTGCACGCTGGAGGCCATCGCCCACGCGATGGGGGTGCTGGAGGGCGAAGAGATTCGCGACGACTTGCTCGAGCTATTTAATCTGGTGAACCTGCGCACGTTGGCGACGCGTAGCCCGGACTGGATCGACGCCATGAAAGAATGGGCGAAGCGGGCCGGACGTCAGCCCGGAAAAACGTGGTCGTCAGTTCACGAGCTTCGCGAGAAGTACCTGCCTAAGGGCTATCGCCCCTAAACCGCAGTATGGAATTTTCAGGACACAGACCACCGCCGCCGGGATTGCTATACGATCGCACGTTCGTTTCGCCGGGCGATAGGGCCGCGATCTGCACGTGGTTAAAGACGCTCTACCCGATCTGGGAGATGCGTTACGCGAAGAACCACCCGCCGCCGTCGGATGACCAGCAGCGCCGGTTGCTGCGGCCAATCTACTGGCTGGGAAATTGGCAGTTCGCGTGCCTCGGTTATTTTCACCCGCCCAAGGGAACGCGTAACCGTTGCGTGCGCGCGGAGCCCTATCCGCCCGTGCTGCGGCACCTGGTGAACAAGGTGGAGAAGCTCACGCGCCGCTCCTTCTCTACACAAGACGTTCCTAAAGACTGGAAACTCAATACCTGCCTCATCAACTTTTACGGCGACCAGATCAACGGCGACAAGCGCACGGACACTGCGCGCGTCGGCGAGCACAAAGATTTTGAGCTGGGGCCCGTGGCGTCGATCAGCTTGGGCGAACGTGCGTTCTTTCAGTTCGTGGAAAGCGGCGGACGTCAGGAACGCAGCCACGTCGTGCACCAGATGTGGTTAGACGATCGTTCGTTGCAAGTCTTCGGCGGTCGTAAGTGGAAAGAAAAGCTGTTCCACCGCGTGCAGCGCGTGGACCGTCGCGAGAAGGTGAAGTTCGACCTGAACGTGGAGGGTTTCGAAACCCGGAGGATCAACTTTACGTTCCGCTACGTGCCGGAAGAATACATTCTACCGTTCGCAAAAATGCCAGCCCCGGCCAAGGAAGACATCACCCCCTACATGCTGGAGCTGGCCGAAAAATCCGAATTCTTTGCCAAGGCACTGGGGCTTTAACCCGCGGTGACTCACGGAGGACTCAGTTGTCGAGCGGACGTGCCGGCAGGGCGTCGCCGCCCTCTAGCTCGAGAGTTTCGATCTTCGCAAGCGCGGCGCCCACGATGCCCTGAATGTCGCCGTACATGCCGACCGTGTTGTTTAGCACGCGCAACAGCTGTTGCTCTCTAGAGGCCCACATCTTTTGGAACGCGCGTTTCTCGCGGTCCAATTCTTCCTGCATGGTTCGGAACGCTTCTACGATCGCTTCCACCCGCCCGCGAAAGGAAATGCCCGTGAGGTAGTTGTAGAGGAACTCCATCTTCTCCCCCTTACCGGTCGAGGCACTCTGAGCGTGAAAAACCTGAATCAGTTGATTACGCAAGGCATGGCCCAGCCCCATCGCCGAGGGGAACTCGCACACCCACACGCCTTCGACGTGGCAAAGC
>JAYUBV010000651.1:0-3204 GCA_043740655.1 Pseudomonadota bacterium
CGCAGGATTTGGTTTACCTAGCGCTGATCGAAAGTGGTTTTAATTTGAAGGCCCGCTCGCACGCCCGTGCGGTGGGTCCGTGGCAGTTCATCAAACCCACCGGCAAACGGTACGGCTTGCGCGTCGACGCCTGGATCGACGAAAGGCGCGATCCCATACGCAGCACCGAAGCCGCCGCGAAATACTTGCGTGACCTCTACCTCATGTTCGAGTCGTGGTACCTGGCCGCATCCGCCTACAACGCCGGCGAGTACAAAGTATTGCGCGCCATCGAAGAGCAGAAGACGAATAACTACTGGCGCATCTGCGAAACACGCTCGCTGAAACGCGAAACGAAAGACTACGTGCCTAAGCTGATCGCGGCCGCCGTAATCGCCAAGAACCCGAACCGGTACGGCTTCGATGCCGTGACGTATCAGGAGCCGCTGGATTTCGAAGAGGTGACGATCGACTTCCCACTTCACTTGCGTGAAGTTGCCAAGATAATCGACGTCGAGATGGAAGACCTAGAAGAGCTGAATCCGCATCTCGTCCGGAACACGATCCCGCCCAACACGTCGCACTTTGCCCTTCGCGTTCCGCCCGGAACCCGCGTGATCGTTGAGCGTGCGGTAGCCCAGATGCGGCCAACGCTCGAAGAAAACAAATTGCCCAAGCAGCATTTGGTGGCTCACGGCGAAACCTTGAACTCGATCGCACGCAAGTACCGCATCTCGAGTCGGGCGTTGGCCAACGCCAACAACGTGGTTCCGAAAGAAAGTCTGACGCCCGGTCTGCAGCTCGTCATTCCCGGCGCCGATGAGCGCCGCGAATCGCGTAAACAGCCCGTGTCCGTGTCGACGTCCGGTAGCAACCGAAAGGCCGGTCGCCAGAACGCCGCCGTGGCCGCGGACGAAGCGGGGTTCGTGTCGCACGTGGTTCGTCGCGGCGAATCACTGTGGTCGATCTCGGAGAAATATGACGTGACCGTGCAGGACATTTTCAAGTGGAACAGCCTGAAGAAATCGCGAATTTTCCCAGGCAAGCGCTTGAAGATCAAAGCCGCGGCCTCTAGCGGCGAAGGCCAGTCGGCCAACCGCAAGCACGCACGCAAGAACACCCACGCGCACAACGTTCATGGCAAGAAGGGCCGCGTGATCCGCGTAGCGTCTTCGACCAAAATCTCGACCAAGCGCTCTCGTAACTAAGGGAGTTAACCTGTCCGTTTTCGGGATGGTGCTGGCGGGCGGAAAAACTTTCTAGAGATTGCCGACGGTGAAGTAGAACCGCGCGCCGCCGGCCCCCTTGCCTAGCCCCTGCGCGACGTCAATGACGACGGGTCCCACCGGAGTCTTGTACCGAAGGCCACCGCCAATACCGGTCTTTTGCGTTCCCGCCGTCAGCTCCGGAAAGATCTGACCGCTGTCCATAAACACCGCGAGGCTGAAGTTGCTAAAAATCTCGCACGCCAGCTGCATGCGCGCGTTCCAATAGCCGGTCTTTGACGGCACCGTACCGGCCGCGGTGAGGGGCACCAGTCCGCGCAAGTCGAAGCCGCGAATGGACGGCTGGCCGCCCAGGGCTAAGTCGGTCGAGATTCGGTTGGCCGAGATGCTTCTACCGAACACCCCTTGGGCATAGCCCAGTCCGCCGTACACCGTAAGGCTAAACGGCCCGATGAGCGGTATGTAAAACGAGTTGCGCGCGATCGTCATGAAGTAGCCAACGTTCGGCGAGGATAGTAACGATGGGTGCGAGAACTCCAAATCAAGTGTGTGGTAGCTGCCCTTCGTGGGGTTAAAGATATCGTCGCGGTTATCGACGATCACACCCGGCCCCGTGGATCCGATACTTTCCGTATTGGGATTGTGTTTGTTGAGCTCTTCGATGGTCGCGCGTTCGATTCGGTAAAGCCGGTAGAAAAACGTAAGATGTTTAGAAAGTTTTCTTTCAATTTTCCCTTCGATGCGCGCGCGCGTTTGAATTTTAGGGCCTACGGCACTGACTTGAAAGCTGTCCAGGCCCATCTGGGCGGTAAAAATCAGCGGAAGGTTTAAAAAATACGGAGCACGGTATCCGACGAGCGCGCCGTATTCGACGAACGGAATGAACTTATCCCGGCTGATCGGAAGCGCCAGCTCGCCGCGCGTGGAGACCGTATGGTTTAACCCCATCACGTTGCGGTAGGCCACGCCGCCGAACGCGCGCAGACGGAATAACGGATCTTCGTACAGCCCACCCAAGCCCACTTCACCTAAGCCCGGCTCATTCTCGCGCACGGTTACAATTAAATTTTTCTTACCCGGTTCAGATGTCGACTCGTCGGCTTTCACCTCCACGCGATTGAAAAGCCCCAGAACGGAAATCTCTTCTTCGGATTGGCGAACCTTATCGGGGTCAAGGAGGTCCCCCTCCTTCACGCGCAGCTCGCGGGCGATGACCTCTTCCCGCGTGCGGCGCATTCCCTGAATGGTGATTTTACCCACGCGGAATTGAGTTCCCTCTTTCACCGTGATGGCGAGATTGGCGACACTTTTGTTCACCGGGAACTGCACCCATTGGTCCTCGCCGGGGGTAACCTCGACGTCGAGATAGCCCAGTGAACGCATCTTATCGATGAACCTGCGTCGACCGGCTAGCATCGTCTCGCGATTGAAGGGCTGCCCGGCGCTAAATCCCAGTACGGTGGCAGCTTCCTCTTGGGTCATCGCGTTTAGCCCCGTGATCTCAAGGGATCCCAGCTGAGTCTGGCGCCCCAGATCGAGATCAAAGAGAATGCGCACCCCTTTTTTGTCATCGGAAAAGAACCACTTCGGATCGGAGATAATGGGGTTCAAATAGCCGCGGCGCTGAATGTCGGCGCGGAAATCGACCATAGTCTCTTTAAGCCCTTCCTCCCAAAAAAAGCCGCTGCGCAGCACGCCGCGCTCCACTCGCTCGAACACATCGATGGGGGGGGCAGAACCGATTAAATCCCGCGAGGTGATCTTGACCGAATCCAGACGCACGCGCGATCCCTCGTCGATACGGAACTCCGTGAGCTTGGCCCCTTGGGTGCCGACTTCGCGTTGCACTACCTCTACCTTCACGAAGGCGTAGCCGACCTCGCGGTATTTTTTTTCGAGTACGTTTCGGATGCGCATCGCCGAGTCGTTGCCCACCTGCTCGGTGCGGATCCAGCTCCGCAATGTGAAGTCGCTGTAAACTTTGTTGCCGAAGAACGTG
>JAYUBV010000652.1:0-3203 GCA_043740655.1 Pseudomonadota bacterium
GGCAAACCTGTGGGCCGCCGTGGCCAGCGCGTCATCCGCCTCGAAATCGATCATCGACCACACGGTAATGCCTAGCGCGGCCACCGCCCGCTCCACTAATTCAAACTGGGAGTAAAGCTCGGGGTCGATCCCTTCGCCGGTTTTGTAGCCCCCGAACAATTCGTTGCGAAAAGACTCGATCACGGTGTCGAACGCGCAGGCGATGTGGGTCACCTCTCCGCCGCGCAGCCACGACGCCAGACTGCGTACCAGCGCACGCGTGGCCCCCACTTCCCGCCCTTTGTGTCGCTTGGGAGGTGCTCCAAAGTAGCAGCGAAAAAGTTCGTACGTTCCGTCGACCAGATGCACCTTCATGACGGGCATTGTGCCTGAATCGCTCGTGAACTGTCGATGACTCTGTGCTACAAACTCTACCCATGATCAAGCACAGCAAGAACTACGAACTCGTAAAACGCTACCTCGAACTCGTCGAGAAGATGGAACTTACGGAGGACACCGCCAAGGGCTTGTTGCACCACAACTACCACCAGCACGAGCTGCCGAACCATTTGAACAAGCACGGCCAGAAGTGCAACGCCGCCGAATCGTTCAAACGCATGCAAACGGCGAAGGGGTTGTTGTCGTCCCAGACCTACGATGTGAAGAACGTGGTGGAGCAGGACAACACGGTGGTTATCGAAGCGCAGTGGACCGGCACGGTTGCGGTAAATGCCGGGGAGATCCGCCAGGGATCCCAGATGAAGGCGCACTTTTGCATGTTCTTCGAAATCGAAGACGGGCTCGTGCACCACGTGCGCAACTACGATTGCTACGAGCAGCTCGAGTAATTAGGTCGAACTCTGCGCGGAGTCGATGAGTAGCCAACCCGACAGCGCCGCCAGCGCCAGCTCGATCGCTAAGAACGCATACATGAGCCGCGTCGTCGGCCGCTCGGTCAGCACACCGTAGAGGCGCGTCACTCCGAGGCCCAGATAAAGCAAGAGCGACAGCCAGCTAGCCGACTCGAGCGGAATGGATCGCCGAAAGGTCGAGATCAAAAAGAACAACCCCGCCGCCAGACACATTCCACCGTACGTCGCCCGAAAGTCGGTGGTCCCCTGGGGGGCGTCGAACGAAATGCCCAGCCACCGGGCCGCGTGGGCGGTCCAGCCGGCGCAATATACTCCGCTCGCCAAAAAAACGATCGCGTTGAGTAGGTGAAAGACCAAGGTCAGCGTTTCCATAATGTTAGAATACGCCACGGGAGGACCTATGCCGAAGAAAGTTGGAATCGGTTTCACCGTGGCCCTGATCGCCTTTGCTATCTACGTCGCGATGCAGCCCGGTCAGTTTATGTACATTCGCGGGGATTTGATTAAGGCTCCGCCCGAACGGATTTTTCCGTACTTGAGCCATTTCAAGCTCGGTAATGAGTGGTCTCCCTACGCCAAGATCGATCCAAAAATGAAGGTCACCTTTTCCGGTCCCGAAACCGGCCAGGGGGCAAGGATGGACTTCGAAGGAAATAGTGACGTGGGGACCGGTAGCCTCGAACTGCTGCGTATGACCGCCAACTCCGAGGTCGAAATTCAACTCACGATGTTAAAACCCTTTAAGGGAATCAACATTGTCCGGTACCAGCTCGCCCCCGAAGGAAATTCCACCCGTTTCACTTGGTCGATGGCCGGAGAGTTGGGGTTCGTGGGCAAGCTCGTTGGTATCTTCATCGACTGCGAAAAAAAGATTGGGGAGCAGTTTGAAAAAGGAATTCAGAATCTGAAAGAGATCACCGAACGTACTTTAACCGTCTCGAAATAGTGAAAAGGGGCGAAGGGATGACTTCCCCTCCGCCCCGCTTCCTTGACTTGCCCTCTCTACTTCTTTCCTTACGGATTTTCTGACGTCCACTTTTTCAAGCGATCAAACTTCGCCTTGGTAATTCGCGTGCCCCAGTTGTAGGTTTTGCCGCCGTTAGTGTGCACGCCGTAGATGATTCGCTCGTTTTTCGCGGGTACGTACCGGTACACCGCACTGCCGCTATTTCCGGCAAAGGTGGAACAAGGGTAAGTCAGCAGATCTGACGTAGCCAACGCGATTTTGCAGGAGGAGTGCCACATCGTGCCCTGGGGTTTATCGCCCGGGTACCCTTTGATGTTCACGGTGGTTTGATTACCCAAATCGCTGCTGTAACCAAACGCCATCCAGCCTAAGGCATTACCGACCGACTCCTTCAGCACAATCACCGCGTAATCCGATTCGGTTTTGCCGTCCTTGGTATAGCCGTTCACGCTAACCGCGCGCGACCAGGCGATCGTGCCGAACGGTTTAGCGTTTCCATTCTGACCCGGGGTGAAGTCGAGATTCTCATACCACTTTCCCGTCTTACGATTGAACACGCAGTGACCGGCGGTCAGCACCAGGCGCGGCGAGATCAACGTCGCCGTGCAACCCAGACCAATGCGACCGATCTTCCGGACGCTGACGTCGGTGGTGTTCGTCACCTGCACGCGAGTATCGATGCCGATCACATTCTCCAAACCGAGCGCGCGCAAGGCAGAGTGGCGAACCGCGGAAAGACCATCGAACGATCGGGAGAAGCCATCGCCCCCAGCATCGAGCTCCATCGCATTCTGGATCTCTTCCGCCCCGTCGTCGCGATACTCCATCCCCGAACGATCCACCATCACGGTCTCGTCGGCCACTTCGTCGAGGCTGTCCGCGTAGCCACTCGGATCTTTCAAATCCGACAGGTCAACCTGCGTCGATTTATCAAACTCCGCACGTTGGCTCGGTACCATTGCGGCCTGGGCGGTCACGCCGACAAAAAACATTCCTAATATCCCCATGACTCCGTTCTTCATTGTTGCGATCTCCTAGTGTTGTGTTTCGAACGTAACTATCCCTCGCGAGCAGATGCCCGATTGGAGTTCGATCAATTGGTGGTGTTTATTGTTTCCGTCAGACCGACCGGAAGACTAACGCAGAGATGTCACAGCAAGGACGGTGCCAACTATTCGTACACCCGGATTCGCCGGACCATTACTTTTTTTCAGAGCCAAAACGACGCCAGTAGACCCGATGTCACGGGTGCTGATATTCTCTTTCGATGATCACCGCCATAAGCGAAATTGGAATTATCTGCCGCGACTACGACGAGGCCAAGAACTGGTACGTCGACGTTTTGGGCTTCGAGCTCGCCGAAGACACGGATATGGGTGAAGGCA
>JAYUBV010000653.1:0-3199 GCA_043740655.1 Pseudomonadota bacterium
CGGAAGGCTCCTACTCACCACGCCGAACGGCGCGTACGTGCGCTCGAAGTTACCGACCCACTCCCAGATCAAAGACTTCACCGCCTTGGAATCGGAGCAGTTCAGGCCGGACGCCGACGGACACCTTTACCTCTACACGCGGACGGAGATCACCACGATACTCCTCGCCCTGGGGTTTACCGACGTTCGCGTGGAGCTTTACGCCACGCCGTGGATCTCGGGCCACGCCGGTTTTCGTTTTCTTCCGCACGCCAAGGTTCTCACCCCGCTCTACCGGTGGTTGGACTCGTTGACGAGTTACGCGCCGGCCCTTTGTGCGCAGATTGCCGTGACCGCGAAGGCGGGGATAGGATCGGAACTACATCCATGACCATGCAAAGCCACTACACCGAAAAAGAATTGAGCGACTTAGGCGTCACCTTCGGCAAGAAACCGCAGGTGCACCGATCGGCCATATTGCTGAATCCCGGCAAGCTTCGGCTCGGCGATTTCGTGCGTATCGATTGCTTCTGCGTGCTTAGCGCCGGGGACGCCGGCATTACGATTGGCCGTAACGTGCATTTGGGGGCCAGCGTGCTTATTTACGGTGGGGGCGGCAAGGTCACGCTTGAAGATTTTGTGGGCCTGTCCGCGCGGGTTACCCTTTACAGTTCTACCGACGATTACCGTGAGGGGTACCTCACCAATCCCACGGTGCCCGAACGTTTTCGCAAAGTGACAAGTGGCGCCGTCACATTGAAGAAACATGTGATCATCGGATCGGGTAGCGTTCTACTACCTGGAATCACCCTGGAAACCGGCGTCTCGGTCGGAGCCCTTAGTCTCGTTAATAAGAACGTCGGTGAATTTTTAGTGGTCATGGGCAATCCCCTAAAACATATCGGCGAACGCGGACGACAGCTACTCGAGCTAGAGCAGGCCCTGCTCGCCGAAGAGGCCGGTAGTAATCGATGAACAAGACAAAACCCCCTTTCCTACGGGGCAAAGCCTAGTCGTGGACGGCGCGTTTACCGTCTAATACTTCGTGCGCGTCTTGCCGCGTGCTTTGCGGGACTCGGCCAGAACGGCCACTACTTCGTCCAACTGTGCCGTCTGGAGGTACGAGTGGATCGGTAGGCAGAGAATGCGTTTGGACACTGACGCGGCCACCGGCGTTTTCTGAAATGCGAAACGACGAAACGCCTGGGTCTGGTTGACCAGCGGATAGAAGTAGCGGCGCGCGTGAATGTTGCGCGATCTCATCGCGTGGTACGCCGCCTCGCAACTCGCCTCGTCGGAGAACAGAATCGGAAAGTACTGACCGTTCCCCTGCACATCGGCCGGCGTATTTACGATTTGGATATCGTGAAATTCCGCGATTGCAGCGCGGTAGTACTGGACTACCCCCAACCGCGCACGCACTAAATTTTGAACCTCGCGGAGCACGTAAATCCCCACCAGCGCGTGGAATTCGCTCATCTTCGCGTTGGTACCCTCGAGCTTTATCTCAAACTCGTTGGCGATCCCAAAATTGGATAGGAGCCGCACTCGGTTGATGAGTTCGGCGTCGCGGCTCATGACTGCGCCGCCTTCAATGGAATGCATTACCTTGGTGGCGTGAAAGCTGTAGACCTCGGCGTCGCCGTGCGCACCAAGCGAAACGCCGTTGCGCTTTACCGCAAAGGCGTGGGCCGAGTCGTAAACGATCTTCTTCCCCTTTGCGCGCAGCGATTCGAAGTAAGCCGTATCGCAGGGGATGCCGTAAACATGTACGGGCAGCACCGCAGCAATGCCCTGTTTATGCTTATCGAGCACGCGCTGAGTCGACTCCGGCGATAAGCAAAGCGTCTGGGAGTCGATGTCGGCGAACACTGGCTCAAGGCCCGCGTTCACGATCGCATTTACCGTCCCCACGAACGTAAACGGCGACACAATTACGCGGCCCTTCATGGCCAAGGCCTTCAGGGCAAGTTCCAACCCCATCGTCGCATTCGTCACCGTGACCAGATTGAGTTCAACGTTCCCGAAGTACGCTAACAAGTCCGATTCGAACTGCAGCACGCGACGGCCACGATTGGTGTAGGCGCGCGAACGGAAAAGTTCCATCAACGCTTCTTGAAAGCCAGGTGACTCCGCCGGATCGTAAGGCATCGCGGTGAGCATCAAATTGGGCGCGGGGTTTCCCATAGTAAGGTTTCGGCAAACCCCGTGAAGAATATGAAGAAATTCTAATTATTCTCGCTAAACTTTGACCCATGGGTCGATTTGCCGCGGCGATTCTTACTTTGTTACTCGTGACGAGCTGCGCCACGTTTCGAGCGCGCCCCGTCACGTGGAATGGAACTATCCAGAATCCAATTTTGTCCGGTCACCACCCCGATCCGCAGATCCTTTGGAAGGATGGCGAATACTTTCTTACCTACACTGCGGGATCGCAGATCCTATTTAAGCGTAGCCCCGACTCAAAAAATTGGTCGGCCCCGCAAGCCCTTTTTGCAAATACGGACGGCACCGCCCCGCTCATCGTGAATGGGAAAGGGTTTTGCCACGTCTGGGCGCCGGAATTTTTCCCAACCAATCTAAAAGGTGAGAACAAAACGATCCTACTTTTTTCGGCGCTCGGATTCGAAGACGGAAAAGTTCCCGAGAAATGTCCGCCGTTTCAGGGGGCCACCGCGCTCTACTACGCCCTGGGCGACTCGCCGAACGATCCGTTTGCCACCTCGACTAACGAGCCGGCCGCCTTCGGCTGGAACTCCGACTGTAAGACCAACGACTATCCGCACGCCCGCCCGTCCGCCACCTGCGAAGGGCAGAGTTGCGAAAACTTTCCGCGGCTCGACGGGACCTTTTTTCGGCACGGTGACCGTACGTACATTGCCTACTCGTGGTTCACCAACCCGGATCCCAAAACGGCTTGGGAGAAACAAAATCACGGCGTGAATTTAAGCGTACGCGAAGTTCCTTCGGACGAGCCCACGCGATCGCTTTGCAACGCACCAGCGCTCGTCACCCTGTCCCCCGGCGATCGCGAGCTAGAGCACCAGATCGCCAAATCCTGCCCGCGCTGTTTCGAGCGGATGAGCTTTTCGAAGGACACGGGTAACCTGCCGCTAAAATGGAACGGCCATCCCGGCGGCATTTTGGAAGGGGCCAGCCTCTTCCAACGCGGCGACTACGTGTACCTGCTCTTTAGCCACTCTGAATTCGAGTCCGCTTT
>JAYUBV010000654.1:0-10278 GCA_043740655.1 Pseudomonadota bacterium
CGCCTTAAGCTCCTTTTCCGTCGGCAGCTTGCCGTAGATCAGCAGGTAGCTGACTTCGGTGAACGACGCCTTCTCCGCGAGTTCCTCAATCGAGTAACCGCGGTAGCGCAGGATTCCCTGCTCGCCATCCAGGAAAGTGATCGAGCTCGTGCAGGAGCCGGTGTTCATGTAACCGTTGTCGAGCGTGACGTACCCGGTCTGGGCGCGAAGGTTGGTGATGTCGATCGCCTTTTCACCCTCGGTGCCCTCGAAGAGAGGAAGCTCGTACACCTTGTCGCCGATCGTTAGTTTTGCAGTACTCATGTGAAGCTCCTCCAGTTCGCCCTTGGCGTACCATACGAAAAACCAGTGGAAAAGGTGGTTTACGGCTGTGCGTCGTTAGGGATGCGTTAGGGTCGGACTAATTTTTCTTGGCCGCTTTAGCCAATCGGGCGGCCCGTTTGGTCGCCTGAACGACGGCTTTGATCAGCGTCACCCGAATTTTTCCTTCTTCCAGTTCGAGCAGGCCGTCGATGGTGCAGCCGGCCGGAGTCGTGACCTCGTCCTTCAACGCGGCGGGGTGCTTTCCGGTATCGAGCAGCATCTTGGCGGACCCCAGCATGGTCTGGGCGGCAAGTTCGCGGGCCAGCTCGCGGGTAAGTCCCACCTTGATGCCGGCGTCCATCAACGATTCCAAAATCACGTATAGGTAAGCGGGACCGCACCCGCTCAAACCAGTAACGGCGTTCATGTGCTTTTCTTCCACGCGCACGATACGGCCGACGGGCTTGAAAATACTCTCGGTCCTTTGCCAGTCTCGGTCTCCTGCATGTTCGCCCAGGCAGGCGGCGGTGATGCCGGCGCGCACAAAGGCCGGCGTATTGGGCATGGCGCGGACCACCGCCACGTTCTTGCCCACGGCCTTCTCGAGCATCTTGGTATCGAGGCTGGCGGCGATGGAGATCAAAGTATGGTTCTTAGTGAAGTGCTTGCCCACGCCCGCCAGCACGTCGGCGGCACTCTGAGGCTTTACGGCCAGCACGATAATGTCGCACTGCTTTACCAAAGCTTCGTTGGAGCCCACGCCGGTGATGGCCAACTCACGGGCGGCGGCCTCCCGGGTCTCGGGATGGCCAGTAGTGAATAGAATGTTTTGCGAGGCTACGGTCTCAGATTCGACCAGCCCATGGACCAAACAACGGCCCATACGGCCTAGGCCTAAAATTCCAATTTTTTCTTTAATGGCTGGCATATGGGGTCTCTAAGCAAGCCCCATTTTAGCACGAACTTGATAAAAATCGGTGGCTGCGGCATAACCTTAGGTCTTCCTTCAAGGGGGCGGATAGCTCAGTTGGTTAGAGCACCTCGTTTACACCGAGGGGGTCCACGGTTCGAGCCCGTGCCCGCCCACCACTCGTCAAAGATTCTCTCCCGCAAATCCTTTATACTCATTGGATGCGCCGATTCGGGACGTTTTTTTTCTGGGGACTCATTCTCACGGGACTGGCATTGGCGGAGCCCCACGTTCTGCCGCAGACGCCGCCTGCCAAGCCACCGATAAAGGCGCCGGGAGGGGAAGCCAAGGGCAATTCCCTAACTGATTTGGAGTGCAGCACGATCGTCGACCTGATCCGACACAACGGAAATCGCATTCCCAAATCGATCAAAGGGTGGAGAGAAATCGTCGGGGCTTTTGGCGGAGGGTTGGACGCCGTTTTTCCCGTTTCGCGAGCTCCGGCGCAAGTGGATTTCGATTTTCCGCGATTTCTAATCGGGGCCGGAAGCCGGTTGAGAAGGTCGCCCGAGCCCTGGAAGATGAGGACGAACGACGGCGACCTTTTCCTCGGCATGGTACCCGACGACCACGATCGCACGAGGCACCACTTGGAATTCATCTCGTGGAATCCGGTGCGATCGACCTATGAGTTCGGCATTATCAAGGACTTCAATAATCCGTCGCGGCGGGAGATCGTGACCAAAGGGTCCGAGGTGGCAGCCTGCCTCGAGTGCCACAAGAATGGTGGGCCGATTTTCACCGAAGATCCGTGGATCGGATCCATAGGCAATACGTTGAGTGGCGGCACTCCGAAGTTTCATCGGTTTTTTATGGAACGGGCCTTCCGTCGCTCACCCGACCACTACCGTCAGGCCATCAAGACCTACGGCGGCACCGAGAGCCCCTACATCGATTTCGGCCTCATGCAAAAGGCGGGGGAGGGCCACAATATCCTGCTGCCCGACGGTACCGACACTGGCTTTCCCCTCAACGTCGCGGGGACGGCCTCTATCGACCAAACCATTCGACAAGCCAACAACCGCCGAATGGCGTATGTCGTGCTCAAGGATAAAACCCCGGCGGAACGGGAGGACTTTTTCCGAACCATGCTTCAAGCCTTTCTCACCGGCGACGAGTCCGAGGCGGAGGGAGCCTTGGACAAGGTTCGCGCAGAGATTAAAAAGAAGGATCCTTCGGCGCATCCTAGTTTATTTGGCGATGCTATCAAGGCTTCACAACCGAGTTTGATGTCGGATGACCCCATCGAGTTTCAGCGTCAGCGGCGCGAAGGGAAGATCAAACTCGACCCGGAATTTTCCATGGCCGGTCAGCGAGCGGTGGCCAAATCGCGAAATGAGGTGAGGCTGGGCCCCCAGGACATGTTGAATGTATCCGACGACGACAACGCGGTCTTCAAGGCCCTGAAGGCCGACGTCGAACATTCGGACAAACCCGATTCCGCCAAGTTGGTGAACGACTTTCTAGCCGTGGCATTTCGCAGCGACGAGGTCAGCCACGTTCTGCGCGACGGCATTCCCCAGCGCGAGCGGCTATTCGCCACCTTGACCGAAGCGCTTAAGCGTGAGGCCAAACAGAGGGGAATTTCAACGCCGTCACTAGAAAAAATCAAATACGTGCCACGCCCCTGTGAGCACCGTTGGGGTGACGGAACCGGATCAACGGCGACGACCGCGACCGTCTCGACCAGTTCTTGCGCCCGCTGCCACGCCGGCACCGGAGGATCGCGCCTGATGTTCGGATTCGACCCGATGAAGCCGGAGAGCTGGAAAGAGCGATTCTCCGGAACGAGCGGCAAGGATCAAAAAAAGTTGAAAGAACTTTTAAAAACGACGATCGACGTACTAGAGACTAAGGCCATGCCGCCGCCGGGGAAACCCGAGGCGGATACGTTCACGACCGCGCAACGTCGGGCCCTGATTGAGGCCCTGAAAAAAATGGAGTAAAGACTCCGCCAAGGAGAGCGGCATTCATCCGCTTCCGCCGAAACTACAACAAGCCAAACTGCAGCTTAATCGTAACCGACGCCGTCTTCTTGCGCGAAGTCGTGTCGAACGCCCCTTCCCAGCTCTGCGCCTCCGCCGTGGTATTTGGACGCGTGATCTGAAAAATGCCTAGGCTGGAAAATCTCAGCGTCCCCATCTTACCGCCGGCATTCTGAGAAATCTTCTCCGCGCGTGTCCGGCCATCCTGCGTCGCCGCCGCGATCATCTCGACCTTCAAGTCGCCTAGCTTTGTGTAGAAGTACTGCGGAGCATCCGAGTAGAACTCGATCCCCTTGTCGATCACGCTGGTTACGTTACGCGAGACCGTCTCCACGCGGTCCAGCGACTTCGATTCCACCCGTACGTTCTGGGTGAGCAGGTACCCTTTGAAGGTCCGCTTGGTATTGCCGGCCTTGTCGCGTACGTCGTCGTACTCTTTTTCAATATTTACCGAGGAGAAGGTCATTTCGCCCGGCTCTACCTTATTTTCTTCTAGGAAACTCTTCACGACCGTGGTGTCATTGCGCAACCCTTCGTACGCTTTCTTCAGCTCCGGTGCGCGGCGAGAGTAACGCCCGTTCCAGGCGACCAGATCGGAATCGAAATCCCGTTTGGCTAGACCCGTGACCGTCACGATGTCGTTAGCGCGATTTCGGTTTCGGTAGGCGCCGGTGGCAATCAAGGCAATGGCCACTAGCGCGACGCACCACAATAAGGTCGACTGGATATTTTTGAGGGAGAATTCGTTCATTCCGCCAAATTACTAAACGAAATCCATTAAGTCTCGCGGCAGGTTAGCGAAGGAGTTGAAACCGTTCGCTAGACAAGGAACAGGTATAGAACAGGGTCGAGGCCAGCACGTGATCCTCGTCATCACGGCCGTACGCCTTCATAAGTAGGTGCGCGTACTCGTGAAACACGAGGTACGGCGTGGCGTAGTTGGTCACGGACCACTCGGCCGCCCGATCACGGTCGATAAGAATGCGCGGAGTTTCTTCGAGCGTAACCCCGACATCTACGCGCCGCTTAGTGACGGAATCGTAGAGAGGACGCGTGGCGTACTCGACGGTAACCTTGCGCACGGTCTCGAAATCCATATTCGGTACGAGAAACGAGGTCGAGTAGGCATTCGCCATACACGTCGAGAGGTTCGCAAAACTATCACGGGCGACCTGTTTGAAAAGGGCGGGCGTCATGGTCTGACCGAGGTACGGTGGGCGAACCTTGGTGCCCGGCGTTCCCAACGAGTCGGCCTTGCCCAAAGCATCGGCGGCTAGCGCGGCGGCATCGACGCCAAAGACTCGGTCGCGATTCACTTCGAGCAGCCCGGCCTTCTCCACGTAGAGAGGGGCCGCTACGCCACGCGATTCGGAAGTTGCCCGCATGGTCATCAGCTTGCTGACCTGCGTACGATCTTCGTTTCCGTGGTGGGTGCTCATCAAAGCCGAACGCAGCATCGCCACCGCGAGATCCCCACCGTGGGTCTCCTGCCCTTCCACCACCGGGGCGGTCAACGGAGAGATGGGGCCGGGACCACGTCCACCGTCGCCACTACCTTGCGGCAGCACGGTGCGCTGATCGCAGGCTACTAGCGTCGTCAAAAATAAAATCGTTAGCGCGACATTCTTCATTGGCCCAAACCTCTCTCGACGGGAAAAAACGAGACGGCGAGCTGGTACACACTGTCGCGCTGTCCGTCCTGCAAAAATTCCATCAGCTCGCGGCGAAACCGTTTGATCCGTTCCTTAGCTTCGGGAAGTTTCGACGAATCGATCGCCATGGTGATGGCGCTTTGATCGCGTTTTTCCGCCGGCACTTCGTCCATCGCCCGGGCGGCGGCGGACAAAATTTCTTTCTGCAGGCGCTTTAACGCCGGCGACGTGCCCGGAATTTTGGTCGTGGTGTACTGCCGAGTCGTACGAAACCCGGTCGGCGATTCCACTAGAGCGCCGACGCGTTTCAAACGGTCCACCGCTTCCACAACATTGATCGCGTTTACGCCCAATCGTTGCGCGAGTTCCTTCACGGGCGGCAGGCCAGCATCCAGCTCGGCCATTTCTAAAATTACAAAATGAATCCAACGCGACGCGATTTGAAAATCATCTTCCGCAATCGGATCGAACCGCCGGGTGTTGGACAGACGCAGCTTGCGTCCGGTCTTCGCACGCGACACCTCTTTGCACTCTTTGGCAATGGCGATCGTTTCGCCGCTCCACTCGAGCGACTTTCCGGCCCACTCCACCATTTGCTCGGACACGCGCCGTTTCCCTTTGAGCACCTTGGCCAGGTGTGACGCATCCACCTTCAGTTGCCGGGCAAAGGATCGGAGGGAATATCGCGGGTTGGCAAAAGTTCGCTGGCGCAGTTCCTCGTTCAGTAAACGAAGAAACGGGATCTCGCTCTGAGGGTGAATCATATATTTCATGCAGCGCGTCAAATTAGCCAAATGCCACAGCAGTAGCAAGCCCAGAATTGGGGGTTGCGAGAAAGATATCGCAATTTCAATATGTTACATTGCTCATTCCTTCAATTATCCAACTAAGGCATCTGGTCGTGGCTAATGGAATAGACCACGAAAATCCCCGCTCAACGGCTGCTTTTCATTGCTCCGGCGTAACCCCCACGCTACTCGCGAAGGACTACAAGGCGGCTACCGCACGAGCTACGGCAAATAGTTTGTGTTCCTAAGGTAGCCGCCATCTTCTCTTGGAGCGCCTTTGAACTGCGGTGACGTAATCGGAAACGGGTAACTTTCGACGGCTGTATAATCAGGCCATGCGCTTCCCCCTTTTCCTGCTTTTTTTCTCGGCCACGTTGAACGCCCAGCCCCTTTGCTCCGACAAAGAGGCCGGCGTGGCGATGCTGCACGCCACGCCCCACGGAAAGGGCAAAACTCCCGACGAGAGAAAAACCGCGCAGTCGGCCGAAATTCTGAAGCTGCTCGATTCGGTTCCGGCCGAAGCCGCCATGATCACGTTGCCCGAAGCGGTGCTGACGCCGTGGGCGGATGACGAGAAATCTGATTTTAAAGACGCCAAACAGGCGCGGCAGTCCGCGCACGATCTTCCGAAGTTAAACGAGATTCCAACCGACGCCCCGTTCGCGGCGCTGGCCGCGGTCGCCAAAAAAAAGAAGGCCTTCCTGCAGGTGGGGGTGCTTGAACGTGAGAAGGATTCCGAACGTGTTTACAACTCTGCGGTTGTTTTCAGTCCCGAGGGCAAGCTCGTCGCCAAGCACCGCAAAGTGAACCTCACGCCGGAAGAGAAGAAATACGTTACCGCCGGTGAGCATCGGATCACTACTTTCGATGGCTCGAAGGCGGCGCTGGGGGAGGTCGGCGTGGCGGTTTGCGCCGACATTTACGACGACGCCCACCCGCACCTGATGGAGAAGTACCGGGCAAGCGGAATCAGTTTGCTTTCGGTCAGTGCCGAGTGGCTCGTCGAAAAGGATCCGGAAGAGGGCTTCACTAAGGGTTGGGGTCCGACCGATTTTTTCCGCGAAACCGCCGAGTACGAAAATCGGGGCGAAGGGTTAAGCAACGAGAAGCGATTTCCCACGCCCCCCAATTTCCGGCCCCGCTTCAAGGCCAGGGTCGATCGCACCGTGCACGTGGCGGTTTCCAATTCCACCGAGCCCGCCAAAGGGGCCGGAGCATTCTCCGCCGAAGGCCAGCTACCCAACAAGCTGCCGGATGGAAAACCCTGGGTTTTGAGCTGCCTGCCTAAGGTGCCCCCCGCCGGCAATCACGGCCCCGGCGCCGGAACCCACGGAAAGTGAATCTCGCCCTCTCGAAGCTTGCCACACCGCATCCGGCACCATAGCTTCGCTCCCATCTAACGTTTGGAGGTCTCTATGGTCTTTAAAGCAATGCTGGTGGCGAGTCTCGCGGTTGCGGGAATTGCCCAAGCGCAATACGGAAAAAATAAATTCGAAGTCAGCCAGCGTCAGCTGGATCATCTGCTAGAGCACGTTCAGAAGCTGGAGCAAAAAAACCGCCGCATCGGCAATGATTTCGGCAGCGCCGAAGTGATGCCGCGCGAACGCGATCGCCGGGACTTCCTCCGCGAAATGGGCGAGCTGCAAGACGAATCTTCGCTCTCGATCACCCGTTGGATTGAGCGCGTGAAGTCAAATGACATAGCACCCCCGATCACCCCGCCGGTTCTGGTGGCACCAGCCGATCTCACGTTGGCTGAATCGTTCGTAGAGAACACGGGCTACGCTGGTTACTACGCCGAGGCCTTCACGGCCGCCGGACAGCGCGCTTTGAAACTTTGTGAAGCGTGGCGCAAGCAGGTGACCAGCAACACCGTTGGTCAGATCGTGTACGCCCAATGCTCGGGTGCCGAACAGTCGAAGTTCGAAGATGGAAAGATCGGCGCGCGCGTCAACGGCTCGTTAAAGATCTCGTTCGCCAATTTCGTGGGCTACGAAGCGCCGCGCACGCTGACCACCGTTTACACGGACAACACCGGTTACGCGGGCTACTACGAAGAGGCTTACCAGACCGCTTTAAAGAACACGCAGACCGCGTGCACCAAATGGACCACGGACATTAAAGCGATGTCCAAAGGCGTGACCCTGCACCAGAACTGTGGCGCCCCGAAACTCACCAAAGGTTTCGACGGTAAACTTTGGGTTTCGATCGCGGCGAACGTGTCGTACACGCACCGTCCGTCCAAGAGCCAGCCGACCGTATTGAGCCAGTCATTCACCAACTCGACGGGTTACGCCGGTTACTACGCGGAAGCGGTAAAAACCGCCTCGGCGCAGTCGGAGGCCCAATGCTTGGCTTGGGCGCGTGACACCATCAAGAACTCGACGGCAATGCCGGTCATCGCCTCTTGCGGTGCCGCCGAAGTGCTTCAGAACGGCAAACTCGACATTCGTGTTCCGGGCGTCGTCGTGCTCCTAACGCCGTAATAAGAATCCTCAGAAGATAGTCCGAGGGCCGGTTCCCGTAAGGGGGCTGGCCTTTTTATTTGTAGTTTCAAATAGATAGCTCCGTATTCTCCGTGCCATTTTTGTTAACCCTCCCGGTCCCCGCCAAACCCTATCCTTATATTCGGTGGACGTAGGGCTGCATTTAAATCAGGAAAAAAACAATGAAACTCATCATCGTAATGGCAATGGGTGCAGTCGCGCTCACCAGTATCTATGGAGAAACCAAAACTTCGGAGCTAACCGCATCGGAAATTCAGCGCTTCGAACAAATCAAATCATCCGCCGGCGGGAGCGCGATAATCAACGCGCTTAGCGAGGCAAAGTCGCCGGAAGAGGTCAAGTTTGTACTAAGCCTACAGCCGATGCAGAGCACGCTCGTGCCGGCGCCGATCCCGTCGGGGGCCGGTGAGAAGGGCACGATGCTGGGCTCGAGCAACGCCACGCGGGATCTCTTTCGACGGGCCATCGCCACCCAATCCTCCGTACTGTGGGATATCGCTCGTCTCACCGACGCGGATCCAGCGCTCTCCCGGGAATTTTTCCGTCTTTCCAGTGAAGTAATCGAGACCCACAAAGAGCAGATGAAGCAGGCTCGAGACTTTCTCGTCATGAAACAATTTGCCAAGCGGCCGTCGGCGGAAAGCGAGGCTGATCTTAATCGCGTTATCCGCGAAGGCAAAGCGGATGCGGTTCCGTCGTCGCAATTGCTCGCCTCGACCAATCAGCAGGAAAATCTGCGCGAATTGCCCGGCGTCAAAAAATTGCTGAACGAGGATCCGACATTCAAGCTCGCGGGCGGAGCCGAGACTCTCGCGAAGCTAAAAATTTTGATCGACGGTCATCCGTACGATAGAAAGTACACTGAGGCGCGCGACGACATCGAAGCTTACTTCAATGGTTTAGCTTACGGGCACTATCTCAAGGCTAACGGCGGCAGCCCCACCCGCGAGAACATGCGCGATTTCTTTGGTATCACCGCGCTATCTCGGTACTCCAAGAGGTCGGCCTTAACCGGCCTGCTCGAAGCGGTGGGTTTTCAAACGGTGAAGGATGGCATTCGGTCCAAGGCTTCCATCCCGAGCGACCTCGTGATTGAAATCGTGGTATCAACGGATCAAGGGATGCAGCAAATGTACGGCGAGCCCAGCGCGGTTCCCAAAATGGCGAAGACTAAAAATACCCACTAGCTCTTTATTGAAAATTCCTCGGGGGGAGCGGAAACGTTCCCCCCGCTTATTTTCTCCGCTCACTTCAAGAAGTCTAACAGCGGCGCTAGAAATTCTTTGTTCGCGTGGATGAGATGCGTGGCGTGCGGGAATACCTTCACGGCCGCATCCGGACGGGTGGCGCGCACGTGTTCCAAACCCGGGCCGAATAGTACCGCCATGTGCGTGGACGGATCGGCGGCGAAGAATGCCATCCGCGCCTTCACCGCTTTTAGCTCCGCCGTCATGTCGAGCGCGAGCCCCTGGTTCAAATACAGCATCGTCACTTCCGGACGGTTACCCAGCACGATGCCGCCGTCCTGTTTCCATTCCGCGGCGCCGCTGATGTAAGCAATTTCTTCGAGCGTATAAAACACGGATAGCGCTTTCCACGCGGCATCCTGATTCGGAAACGAGCCCGGAATCGCGGCCTTCACTTTGGGGTAGAGCGCGAGCGAGTGCGGAAGCTTTTTCACCGAGGCCGGATCTTGCATCAGGCTCATGTCCTCCACGAGCACGCTTTTCACACGGTCGGGGTAAGCGGCCGCGAAGGCGATGGCCGTACGTCCGCCCATCGAATGGCCGACTACACGAACGTGTTTCAGGTTCAGCTGGTCCAGCAGAACCAGTAGCCGTTCCGCCTGCTTTTGCGGAGTGCTGTCGATGCCGTCGTCGGGCGTTTTACCGTGCCCGGGCTGGTCGTAGGTCAGCACCCGGTACTTCTCGGAAAGGGCCGGCAAAATGGGGTTCCACGTGTCGTGGGAGGAGTTGAAACCGTGAATGAGAACCACGGGTTCGGCGTTGTCCGGTCCGCTCAGCCAGTAGGCTAATTTAGACTTCGGGGTATCCGCGGCGACGGCGGAAAGGG